>CAYTZW010000005.1:0-47815 GCA_964442785.1 uncultured Erysipelotrichaceae bacterium | reverse complement strand
TGGAGTATGGGTATTAAAAGTAGAAAACTTTGGAAAACAAGGTGAAACTGGAGCACAAGGAGAAAAAGGTGAAACTGGAGAACAAGGACCAAAAGGTGATACCGGAGCACAAGGAGAAAAAGGTGAAACTGGAGAACAAGGACCAAAAGGAGAAAAAGGAGATACAGGAGCAACAGGTGCACAAGGAGAAGCAGGAAAAGATGGTTCTAATGTTTATCTAGGATATGATGGATATATATGGCAAGACGGTTTAAAAACATCTTTTAAACTTGAACAAGATACTACAGGTAGGAAAAATATTGTTGAAGATACCATAGGTGCTTATACAACTATGAAATACTTTGCTGGAGAGTACTTAGATTTATCTACAAATACTATTGCTTTAATGTCAAATTTCAAACCTAATGCAAAACTTACTCAATACAGTGGAACAAAAATAACTGAAATTCAAGTTGTTGCAGAAATTGCAGGAACTTTACATATTGGAACAGCAAAAGTAACTGATGTTGTTACATCAAGAACATCTGGTTCAACACTTACTACTAAGACTAGTGAATTTAATTTGGTTGCTGGTGTAAATACAATTACACTTGACCTAACGGTTGCAGATGATGAAACTATCGTTCTTGGTGGAAGTGGTTCTAGTGCAAAAGTATATGTAGTAAAAGGTATTCCAGTTGATGATGAAGCAGGAAATTATGCTCTTGTAAATGGAAGTGAAAATACAGGTGTTATTTCTAAAACTGGTGATTATGCTGATACTTTGGCTGTAAGAGTAAAAGCGGAAATCTCAATTGCTAGCGAGGTTGCAATATTTGAAAATATTAGCACTAAATATCCAGCAAATGGTTCTGAATTAAATACTGTTTATCTTACAAATGCTCCTTATAGATATTTAGATAATTCAAAATTTGCTGGTAAGACTATTACAAAAATTGGTGCAATTGTTCGTGAAAACAATGCTGCAAGCGGTGAACAACCATATATGACAGTGTATAAACATAAAATTAGTCAAACAACAAATTTCTCGGGAGTGGGTACGGCAATTAAAATTTATTTCCCAGCAGATACTAAAGCAAATACTTGGGCTTATGCTGATTGTAATATTGAATTAGCTGAAGATGAAACTATTGCGTTTGGTGCTAATTCTGGAGATACATTGGCTTGGGGATATTCCACCAAAAAAGAAACAAGTGAGTTTAATTTCCAAGACAATAAGTCTGAAACAAAAGTAGACTATCAATTACTCTTTGACGTTTATTTTGAAAATGAAATAGCTTCTGTTTGGAAAACTCATTTGGATATGCTTGAAGAAGCAGAGCAAGATGCTATTCAAACTATAAAAGAAACCGCTCTTAGGGGGATCTTAGAGGGGGAAAATCTCTCAATCTTAGGTGATAGTATTTCTACTTTTGGTGGCTATTCCAATGATAGTACAAATACTAATGATACGATAGGTAATAATGCCATTTATTATAGTGGAACCAATAATGGTATTACAGATGTTAATGAAACTTGGTGGAAACAAATTGCCAACAAAACTGGTATGAATGTATTAGTAAATAATTCATATAGTGGTGATAAGGTAACAAACTATGGTCAAACTCGTTGCGAACAACTTCACGATAACACAGGTGATAATGCTGGTACAAATCCTGATATTATTGCTGTGTATCTAGGAATTAATGATTTTGATGGTGGTGTAAATGCTGACGTATTTAAAACAAGTTATGATGCAATGATTGGAAAAATAGTTGCTAAGTATGATAGTGCTGATGTTTATCTTTTCACTTTACTTCCAAATAATGTGAAAAGAGATGATGCAACTCTTCTTGCATATAATAATGTTATCTGGAAAATTGCTGAAAAATATGGCTGTAGTGTTGTTGACCTTTATAATGATAGTGGAATTACAGTTGAAAATATGGCATCATATACCAATGCAAGTGATTGTTTACATCCTAATATGGCAGGTATGGATAAAATGACCGATTGTTTCTGGGAAGTTCTTTATAAGAACTATGCTAATACTGCTGAGTAGTTTTTAATATTGATAAATAGTATACAAAAAAGAGTGGTTAATGTTGATATGATAACCACTCTTTTTCATAGTAATCTTTTTTAATTTTCAGGGTCGATATAAATGGTTTTATAATTTGTCATTAATACTTTCCCAGGTTTAGAATTAGGACATTTTTTGACATATTTAATTTTAGTATAATCAACGGGTACTGAAGAAGATGATTTGGCAGAAGAATATAGGGCAGCTAGTTTAGCGGCTTCTCTTAATGTGTGTTCATCATTTTGATAATTACTTATGACAACGTGTGAACCACGATAATCTTTTACGTGAAGAAATAGGTCATTAGGTTTGGCAATTTTGAAGGTTAAGTATTCGTTTTGTAAGTTGTTTCTTCCTACATATATTTTGCTGTTTCCTATTTCATATTCGAGTAATTTGATTTTGATTTCTTTTTTCTTTGTTTTGGCAACTTGTTTTAAGTAGTTTTGTTCTTTTAATTCTTCGATTATTTGGTCGATTGTTGTTAGGTCATCGGTTTTTATTTGTCTTTCTAAATCTAAAAAGTAATCGTATTCTTCTTTAGCAAGGTCTATTTGTTGTTCTAAGTATTTTTTGGAATTGATTTTTTTCTTGTATGTTTTAAAGTAATTGTTGGCATTTGTAGTTAAGTCTTTGGTAGGATCTAAAGGTATTTCTAGTTCCAAATCGGGTATGTAAATTTTGTTTGAACCTTTTTGATAATAAGAAGGGTAGGTAAAGAGTATTTCTCCATATTCTTTATAGATAGAAGCGTTTTCACTTTCCTTTTTTTCGTTTTCTAATTTTTCTAATTTAAGGATTAATTTCTTTTTATAAGAGTTTATAAGTCTTGTTATATCGGCACTTTTTCTTACTATTCGGTCATTGTTTGACGAAGTAGAAAAGTAATTATTTAGTCCTTCAAAAAGTGATTCTTCGTGGTGATGATTTGTAAATGGTAAAAGATAAAAATCGTTTTCATTATAGAAAAGAGTATTTGAATTAATAATGTTGTTTATTATTTGGGAAAAAGAGTTGGTTTTTAAATTTTGTTTTATTATTTCTTCGGTGAAAGATGAAATACCATAGAATTGTTTTGATAGGGTAATATTTTCATCATAAAAGTTGCTTTCTAAAGGATTTTTCTTTTCTTCTATATGAGGAAATTCATAAGAATAACTTGGTAAAATAATCCTTTTTGTTGGAGAAATAAAAGGTAATCGATATAAACTATCAATGATTATATTGTCGTTTTTAGTTAGTATTATATTGTTATATCTTCCCATTAGTTCAATATAAAGATATTTGGTAGTTGTTTGTCCAATGTCATTTTTTCCATTTAAAGTTATTTGGATTAAACGGTCAAAATTGATTTGTTTTATTTCTTCAATATAATAATTTTCAAGATGTTTTCTTAGTAATGTATGAAAATGAAAGATGTCATTTGAAAAAGAGTATTTTTTAGTAGTTAAGCTTATGTGTGAATATTTTTGATTTACGGAAATAAATAAATTTTCTTTTAAATTTGGCTTGTATAAATCAAAAAGATATTCATTGTTAGAGAGCATTAAAATTTTGTTAATCCTTGCTCCTTTTAAACTTGTATTTAGTTTTTTTGCTATATTTGCGATAAATAAACCATCAATTCCCATTTTTTTTCACTCCTTTAGTATTATAAACTGAAATTAGATGATTGAAAAGTCTAGTTTATAAAAGTATAATATTTCAAAGTTGGTGAGAATGATGCATTTTTCAATTACAGGTTATTTAGGAAGTGGTAAGACCACGATTTGTAAGAAACTTCAAGAACAATATGGTTTTGAGCGTATTTATGCGGGTGGCATTTTGCGAGAAATCGCTCAAGATATGGGAATGTCTATTTTGGAATTTACTAAATATCGTTTAGAGAATGATGAAGGTAAAAAGTATGACCAATTAGTTGATGATTATACGGTAAGAATTGCTAAGGAAAATCCTGATAAAAATTTGATTTTTGATTCTCGTTTGGCTTGGCATTTTATTCCAAGCACCTTTAAAATATTTGTTCTTGTTTCTCCCTATGAAGCTGCTTTAAGAACTTATTTAACGAGAAAAGAAAGTGATGAAAGTTATTCTTCGATTGAAGAAGCTAAGGAGCTTTTAGTTGAAAGAAGAATTGCTGAAAATCGTAATTATAAAAAAATATATGGTGTGAATTGTGAAAATTTAGAGCAATATGACTTAGTTATTGATACAACTTCCATTTCAACTGATGAAGCTGTTAAAATAATAATGGATTGTTATAATAAATGGGCAAATGGAGTTAAATATCCTAAGTTTTGGATTGCTCCAACTACTTTATTTCCTACTAAGCCTTTGTATGAAATTAATATGGATAAAGTAAAAAGTACCTTTGAAGCTATTAGTGATAAAAAAGATAGAAAAGTTGAAGTTTTGCGTTTTCACGATTCCTTGTTCATTTTAGACGGACACGGGGTTGTGTTGGCTTATAATTTATTAAAGGAAAAACTAATTAATCCTCTTATTGTAATGGACGAAGAAGATATTAAAAAAAGAAATATTGAAATTGGTGATTTAATTAAAGTTAACAAAGAAGAAATCGATAATTGGGCAAAATTAAATGGTTTTGTTTATAATTATTATCCAAAAGTTATTGAAAAATTGGAATCTAATAAGGAGTAGCAATTTTGCTACTTTTTATATATGGCTTTTTCTTTTTTAAATGTGGTAAAATTTAGACAAGGAGAATAATGATGAGAATTGCTAAAGTTTATATTGAATATGGTTCTTTAAAAGTTAATAGACCTTTTGATTATTTAGTAAAAGAAGAACAATCTATTTGTAAAGGTGTTCGTGTTTACGTTAATTTTAATCACGCAATGATTGTGGGTTATGTGGTTGATGTTTACGAAAGTGATAAAAGTGAAAAAGAATTAGAAGAAGAATATGGTTTTTCTCTTAAATATATCGAAAAAGTTTTAGATGAATTACCTTTAATAAATGATGAGATTGAAGAAATTGTCCATTATTTAGAAAAAGAAACACTTTCTTCTTTGATAAAATGTTATCAAACAGTTTTACCACCTTCTTTAAAACCTTCTTCAAGTAAAGCCAAAGCCTCTATTTTAAAGAAAAAATATTATAAAGTTATAAATGAAGATTGTAAACTTAATGAAAGTCAAAGAGAAATAGTCCATTTTATTTTGGAAAAAGGGGAAGTTTGTATTGATGATTTAGATTTTTCATCTTCTAGGATTAAAACTTTGGTAAAAAAAGGTGTTTTAGAAGAAATAGAAAAAGAACAGTATCGAGATTTAATTAAAAACTTTGGAACTACAAAATGGAAAAAACTAACTAATAGCCAAAATGAAGCTTTGGAAGCTATAAAAAATAGTAGTAATGATGTTATTTTGTTAGAAGGAGTAACAGGTTCGGGAAAAACGGAACTTTATTTACATCTGATTAAAGATGCTCTTGAAAAAGGAAAAAATGCTTTAGTGTTAGTTCCTGAGATTTCTTTAACTCCTTTGATTATTAAAAGGATTAGTGAAAGATTTGAAGTTGGAATTGCTGTTTTCCATTCAGGCTTAAATACAAGTGAAAAATATGACCAATATCGTCGAATTGTTAATAATGAAGTTCGTATTGTTATAGGTACTAGAAGTGCTATTTTTGTTCCTTTGGAAAAGATAGGAGTTATCATTTTAGATGAAGAACATTCTGAGTCATATAAACAAGATAACGCTCCTTCCTATCACGCTAAAGACATCGCCATTTTTAGAGCTAAGAAACATCAAGCAAAAGTTATATTAGGAAGTGCAACTCCTAGTCTTGAAAGCAAAGTTAGAGCCTTAAAAAACATTTATACTTTAGTTAATTTGCCTATAAGAATTAATAATCAAAATTTGCCTAACACGGAAATTGTTGATATGAATGATGAATTAAAAAAAGGCAATTACTCCATTTTTTCGACTTCTTTATTAGAAAAAATCGCTGATAGATTAGATAAAAAGGAACAAATAATTTTACTTTTAAATAAAAGAGGATATGCTTCTTATGTTTCTTGTCGTAAGTGTCATTATGTGTTTAAATGTCCTAATTGTGAAGTTGGTTTAACTTATCATAAAAAAGAAGAAAGTTTAAAATGTCATTATTGTGGATATAATCAAAAATATCCTTCGATTTGTCCTAATTGTAATTCAACTTCAATTCGTTATATTGGACTTGGAACTCAAAAAATTGAAGAAGAAATTAAAAAAAGATTTCCTGATGCTAGAGTTGCGAGAATGGATTATGATTCAACTTTAAAAAAGCATAGTTTAGAAAAAATCCTAGAAGATTTTGATAATCATAAATATGACATTTTATTAGGAACTCAAATGATAGCCAAAGGTTTAGATTTTCCCCTTGTTACTTTAGTAGGCGTTATTAATGCTGATATTGGATTGTATCTAAATGATTTTAGAGCAGGAGAAAGAACCTATCAATTATTAACTCAAGTTATTGGCAGAAGTGGCAGGGAAAATAAAAAAGGAGAAGCTTTAATTCAAACTTATACTCCTGATAACTACGTTATCAAAGAAGCAAGTAAACAAGATTATAATGATTTTTTTAGAAAAGAAATTCTTTATCGAAAAGAAAGAAATTATCCTCCTTTTAGTATTTTTGCTACTTTACTTTTTAAAGGTAGAAATTATGATGAAACTTATCTATTAGCGGATAATATGAAAAAATACATTGAGCAAAGGGATCAAGATATTTTTGTTTTTGGTCCAACAACACCATATATTGTCAAAGAAAATAATTTGTATAAAGTAAAATTAACACTTAAGTATAAAGACTCATCAAAGACCTTAAAATTAATAAAAGAGTTAATTGAAAGTATAAATAGTAACACAAAAGTTGAATTAAGTGTTATAATAGATCCATATCAAGATTAGGAGGAACAAATATGTTATTAATAAAAGTTTTAGGTGAAAGAACCGATGTTGCATCATACTTATCATATTATGCAAAACTTGGTTTAAAAGATTTATTAAAAATAGAGGAAGATGAAATATTATTTGAAGTTGTTGTCAGTGATTATTTTGTTGACGGTGATTTAAAAGGCTATGGTGGAATTGTTATTGAAGTAACTCTTGAAAAAGAATACGAGAGCAAAAAGAGTGAAATTGCTAAAATATTAAATAGTTTTTGTGCTTATTTTGAAACAAGAACGTGGATTAAGTTTAATGTTTTAGATGCTTCTGATAGCTTTGTGTTTGAAACAAAAGAAATAAAGAAATTTGAAGAACATAATCATTGTGGTTGTGGAGATGAGTGTGGCTGCCATAATCATTGTGATGAAGATTGTGATTGTGGTTGTCAAGAAGGAAAAGAATGCACTTGTAAGCACGATGACTGCGGTTGCCACGACCACCAATGTCATTGTAATGAAGAAAAATGTGAATGTGGCTGTGGACCTGACTGCGAATGTGGTTGCCAAGAAGGAAAAGAATGTACTTGTAAGCACGATGACTGCGGCTGTCACGACCACCAATGTCATTGTAATGAAGAAAAATGTGAATGTGGCTGTGGACCTGACTGCGAATGCGGTTGCCAAGAAGGAAAAGAATGTACTTGTAAGCACGATGACTGTGGTTGCCACGACCATTGTGAATGCAAACATTAATGATTTCTTTTTAAGCCATTAAATACTAAGGATAGTAGTAAGATACTATTCTTTTTTATTACAAATATGATTTTATTATGTTTATGTATTTGGTATTAAAAATAATTATTTTACATATTTTTCCAACATTAACTTTTTATTAATTAGTTTTTCTAGGGACTAACGGGCTTAAAATCCTTATGATGAAAGGGATTTTTTTAATATATAAATGGAAATTGTTACTAAATAATGTTACAATACAAAAGGTGATTATTAATATGGAAAATCTATATGGAATTCAATTTGAAGAATTAGAAAAGAAAATGGTTGCTATTGGGCAAAAAACTTATAGAGCAAAGCAAATTTATGGTTGGTTGTATCAACATAGAGTTTATGATATTGATTCTATGAGTGATATTTCTTTGAAGTTTAGAGAAGAAATGAAAGAAAGATTTTCAATGCAATTACCTTCTATTATTACGAAACAAATTAGTGCTGATGGAACTGTAAAAATGTTAGTTGAATGTGATGATAATGTGGCTGTAGAAACAGTTTTAATGAGATATGATTATGGAAATGCTATTTGTGTTTCTTCTCAAGTTGGTTGTAATATGGGGTGTAGTTTTTGTGCTAGTGGTTTGTTAAGAAAACAAAGAAATTTGCAAACTTCTGAAATGGTAGGTCAAGTAATGGCTATGCAAAAGTATTTAGACGAAAATGAAGCTGGACAAAAAATATCTCATATTGTTGTTATGGGAACAGGAGAACCCTTTGATAATTATGATAATGTAATGAATTTTGTTCGTATTGTTAATTGCGTATGGGGACTTCAAATTGGAGCTAGACATATTACTATTTCTACTAGTGGTCTTGCCGATAAAATTGTTAAGTATGGACAAGAAGGATTGCAAATTAATTTAGCAATTTCTTTGCACGCTCCTAACAATGAAATTAGAAATAAAATTATGAAAGTTAATAAACTTTTTCCTTTAGAAAAATTGATTCCAGCGATTAAAGAATATCAAGAAGCTACTAACAGAAGGGTTACTTTTGAATACATTTTGTTAAAAGGCGTTAATGATTCTTTAGAAAATGCAGTGGAACTTAAAAATTTACTTGAGGGAATAGATGGACTTATTAACTTAATTCCTTATAATGAAGTTGATGAAAATGGTTATAAAAGGTCTTCTAATGAAACTATTAGAAGTTTTTATGACAAATTGAAAAAATTGGGAATGAATGTTACTATAAGAAAAGAATTTGGACACGACATAGATGCTGCTTGTGGTCAATTAAGAGCAAAGAAAGAAGGAATAATTTAATGAAATATGCGTTTGATACAAATATTGGAAATTATCGTCAAACAAATGAGGATTCGACAACTATTATTCAAAATAAAAATGGTGATTTAATGGCTGTTATCTGTGATGGAATGGGAGGACATTTAGGTGGATACTATGCTTCTTCTCGTGCCATAGATTTAATTGGAGTGGATTTTTTAAAAGCACCTTCTTTTTCTTCTTTAAAAGATTTGTATAATTGGATTTATAAAACGATTGAAAAAATCAATTCTGATATTTTTAATAAATCAAATGCGGATTCTTCTTATAAAGGAATGGGAACAACTTTGGTTTTGACTATTATTACCAAAAAATATAAAGTTTTTGCTAATATTGGAGATAGTCGTTTATATAAATTTGAAAAAGGTGATTTAATTCAAATTAGTGAAGATCAAACTTTAGTTGGAGCATTAATTAGGTCTGGTTATCTTACTCGTGAAGAAGCAAGAAATCACCCTAAGATGTCAATGCTTTTAAATGCTTTAGGAACTAGCCCACAGTTAGATGTTCAAATAAGTGATTATTCTATTTCTAATGGCTGTTTGCTTTTGTGCTCCGACGGACTTTATAATATGGTACACCCTGAAACAATTAAAGAAGTTTTATCGAATAAAAAAGTAACGGTTGAGAATAAGGTTAAACAACTTATTGATATTGCGAACGCTAATGGTGGACAAGATAATATAACAGTTAATATAATCGAGGTTGCTAAATAATGATAGGGGAAGTATTAAATGATCGTTATCAAATCACTTCATTAATAGGTGAAGGTGGAATGGCTAATGTTTATTTGGCTAATGACAAGGTAAAATCTCGTTTGGTAGCAGTAAAAATCATTAAAGAAGAAACCGCAAAAGATGCATTAAATATTGCTCGTTTCCAAAGAGAACTCAAAGCAGCTGCAGCATTAATTCACCCTAATATTGTGAGAATTTATGATTGTGGAGAATTTGATAATAGACCTTTTATGGTTATGGAATATGTAAAAGGAAAATCTTTAAAAGATGTCTTAAATAACCGTGGCTTGTTATCTCCTATTGAAGCTGCTGATATAATGTTACAATTAACTGATGCTTTATCTTTAGCTCATAACAATGGTATTATTCATCGTGATATTAAACCTCAAAATATTTTGATTCAACAAGACGGAAAAATAAAATTAAGTGATTTTGGGATTGCAACTATTCCAACTGCTCCTTCTATTACACAACAAGATATGGTTTTAGGCTCTGTTCATTATATGGCACCTGAAGTTGCTAAGGGAAGTAAAGCTAATGCCTTGTCTGATATTTACTCTGCTGGTATTACTTTTTTTGAACTTTTAACAGGAAAAGTTCCATTTGAAGATTCAGAAGCCGTTAAAATTGCTCAAAAACACATTAGAGTACCTTTACCTTCTTTAACTCAAATTGATAAAAAAATTCCAGAAGGTTATGAAAAAATAATTAATAAAGCGTGTGCAAAACACCCTCTTGAAAGATATCAATCTGCGAAAATGATGAAAAATGATATTCAAAAATTAATGAGAATTGATGTTCGCCAAGGTGGAAAATCTTTATGGTCTAAATTCCTTTCATTGTTCAAAAGGAGAAGTAAATAATATGGCTAATGGTTTTATAATTCATTCAATCGCTGGTAATTATTCGGTTTTTTCTGAAAATAAGGTTTATATTTGTAAAGCAAGGGGAAAATTTAGAAAAGATAACATTATACCTGTAGTGGGTGATGATGTAGAATTTGATGTTTTAAATGAAAAAGAAGGATTTATAACTAACATAAAAGAAAGAAAAACTTTTTTATTTCGACCAACTATTGCCAATATTGACCAAGCATTGATTATTACTTCTTTGGTAGAACCTGCTTTTTCTCGAGGTTTATTAGAACGTTTTTTAACAGTTATTGAAGACGCTAACATTACTCCTGTTATTTGTTTGTCTAAACTTGATAAGATTGGCGAAGGGGAAGAAATAGAAAAAATAAAAGAAGAATATCAAAATATTGGATATAAAGTTATTGTTTATTCAGCTAAGGATAAAAGAGGCTTAGTAGAAATTGAAAAGGCTATTTCTGGACATAGAAGTGTTCTTACAGGACAAAGTGGAGCGGGTAAATCAACTTTATTAAATGCTATTTTTCCTAGTTTAGAATTAAAAGAAGGAGATTATTCAAAGGCTTTAGGTAGAGGAAAACATACTACTAGAGATACAACCTTATATTTCTATAAAGGTGGTTGGATAGCGGATACACCTGGATTTTCTTCGCTCGAACTTAAAATGGATAATACAAGGTTAGCGGCTATTTTTCCTGGATTTAATGAGCACTTTGATAAGTGTAAATTTAGGGGCTGTTTGCATATTAATGAAAAAGATTGTTACATAAAAAAACTTGTAGAAGAACATAAATTGAATATGGAAAGTTATCAAAATTATTTAAGTTTTCAAAATGAATTGAGCCAAAATGGAAAAAAATACACTAAAAATAGATAATATATTTATATTATCTTTTTTTTATGTTAAAATTAGGAGTGTAAAGAGCGGTGATAGAAATGAAAAAAGGTACAAAATTGACTTTATTATTCATATTCACATTTATGTTGTCTTTCCTTTGTGTGCTTAATTTTAATAGTGATGTAGGAGCTAAAAAAAATCAAGATAGTATATATGTAAAAGCTGATGATGACGGATATAATCATTATTTTTTTAATTATAATAAAAAATGGGGCGGTGAGAAACAAACAAACCCTTCTACTACTGAACTTGTAAATCTATTAACTAATGATTATTCGACAACTATAAAGAACATAACAAACAACACTTCCATAACTAAAGTAAATGGTTACACTAGTTCTAATAAATTAGTTGATAAAAAAATCAGCACAATAAAAAAAGTAGATAATTATAATAATGGAACTTATGTTGATATTGGTAATTCTTCTGTTTCTTATATTGAGCCTATTTTTGCATTGAGCAATGGAACTGAAACTTTATCAAAGGCTCCGATGCATGTTTTTCAATTAACTTTAAAAGTTCATAGATTATATTATGATTATATTGATAATATTGATATAGATGATATAAATGGCAAAATCGATAAAGAAAAAGGAACTTATTTAATTCACGATGTGGTTACTTATTATTTTAATTTTAGAGTTAACCCCACTGCAGAAGGTGTTTTATATCAAACTCGTGACGGAAAGTCTTTTTTTGATGCTCTAGTTCATTATGAAGAAATAGATGGTTATAAAGGTTATCGTATAAATACTTATATGTTGAAATATATTCCTTCCCAAGATAACAAAAGTGATACTACTATCACAGACACAATGAAAATAAGAATTTCTACCGATGGTCTTAAGAAAAAAATTTCCGAATCAAAAATAGATATTTGCGATGGCTACGTGAGTTGCACTTCTCCTTTCTATTATGCAATTATTTCTGCTAGAGGAAGAAGACTTTATTCGATAGACAGGGGTGAGTATGAGTTTTTTTCTATAGGCTATAATGTTGTTAACAAATATAAAATTGCTGCTGATAACGATCCTAATTATACAAATAAACAAATGTTATTTATTAATGAAAGTTATTTGGAAAATATATCTTTTGATGAGGACACATATGATAACGTTTATGATTATATTAAAACACAACCTTCTGGGTACACAGCCCCAAGAGCAGTTATTGATATTTCAGGTTCTGTCTATTGTGGATTTGTATTCACAGTTTACAATCTCCTTAAACAACCTAAAGAATATTATCCAGTAAATGTGTATGATTTGTATGATGGTTGGACTGGCGATCCTATTTCTTCCAAAAAATTATTTTATTTAGATGAAGCAGACGATTTAGTAACTGTTTTTACTAATACATCATATCTATATATTGATAATGATATACCTATCGTATCTCCATCGGAAAAAGAAAATATTTTGGATAAAGATGGAATAAAATGGAATTTATTTAAAGCGGGCGTTAAGTTTGATATTGTAGATAGTAGTTATAATTCAACTATAACTACTGAGATTTATAAAGGAAAAGATAACTCTTGGACTTTATATAATTCAATTAAACTTAAAAATTATGTTTTTAAAGAATCAGGAAAATATAAGATAATAGCGAAAGATATTTTTGGAAAATATACGGAATATTATTTTATGATAGATAATGAAAAACCTTTCTGTGGTTCTATTGAATTTGTGGATACTAGCATCACTTCAATATTAGAGATGCCTATTGATTGTGATGCTTATGAAAGTAAAATCAATATTATTATAACTGAAGAAAAATTAAAAAGTTTATATGATGGGATAAAGAATTTCGAAGGATTGGAAATAACAAATGTATTTAAAATAACAAATGATAAGAACCACTCCCAACCATATGATGCAATGTCGGGAGTTAAGTTGACAAAATTTGTAGTAGGTAGTGTTTCGGAATCTAAAATCGTTATTTTATATCAAGTTGAAGATAACGCTGGTAACATTAATGAAAAAGAACTCATTTTAAGTAATTCACAACAAATTGAAATTGTTGTTAAAGATACTAAAAATAATGAAGCTTTATCTACAAGTAAAACTAATGAATATAACTATCAAAAAACAGTTTATTTTGAAGTAAGTACCACTAATAATGAAGTAGGTATTAAAAACATTACAGTAGTTTTAGTTGATAGTGATGACTCATTTATTGAAAACATACTAGATTATAAAACTGATAAAACTAAACAATTTTCGTTATCTTATCGAACTGAAGTGTATCGAGTTAAAGTTACCGTTGAAGATAATTTAGGTGTTGAAGTTAGTGAATACTACAATATTAAAATATCTGAAGGAGAGAATATTATTTCTTTATTAGTTGAAAATACTTATGACAAAATTAGTTTTCAAGCGATTGTAGATACTACAAAAACTAATGTTTCAGAAATAAAGTTTTACTATGGCTATAAAAATGCCGTAATTGGAAGTGCTACAAGTAGTGCACATTTATTAGAAAATGATTTTGACCAATATAAACTTGTCAAATCCTCAAAAACTGGATATGAACAATATGATGCTGTTATAGTAGATTTTGAAGCTTATTGGCCTTCTTATATCAAAAATATTTTAAAATATTATTATGATATTAACGCTTTAAAGAATTGGCCTTACATTTATGCATATGTTAAAACTACTGGAGGATTTGAATATACTCAAAAAGCATATTTGAATTTTGAAGATGTTAGGTATACATTAGATGTTGGTGGAGTAATTTATAAACAAGGAGAAACGATTGCTCTTAATTCAAGCGAACAATTAACTAATAAAATAACTATTAATCACAATATATCGTCATTGTCTGATAGACTAGTTTATCCTCTTATTTATACAAGTTGCTATTCTTCAACTAAAGAATGTGGAACAGAAATAAAACATATTCAAATGTTAGGTATTGATGACAAAAATAAGCAAATTACTTCTATGTTTAATCTTTTAGAATTTTCTGATAATAGTAATGCAAATACAATTGAAATATACCAAATAGAAGATTTTTCTTCTACTAAATTAACCATTAGCGATAGCTATGTTACAACAACGGAAGGCAAAAAATATTATGCTACTAAAATTGCTACCATAGTTAAAAGTGCTGATTCATATACTTTTGATATTAGTGTTAATAGAGATAGCACAGGATATTGGTCTAATTTAAATGAAGGTAGAGGGGTTTTCAATATTAAGATTACCAATACTAATTCTACTTCTTCTATTGAGCCGTCAGGATATAATGTTACTTTTTATCCGATTAATAAAACGACAGGAAAAGTCTCTACTGCCTCTATAGGTGGTGGAAGTATTCAATGTTCTAAAGATAGTGATAATTCATTAGATTGTACTGGATATCTTCCAAGTAATGCGGAAACTCAAATTAATGCTAAAATAGAAAAGGGAGAACCTTTATATAATGATAGGTTGTTTGTTGTTGTATCTGCTACTAATCAAGAAGGAAAAGAGTATAGAAGTACAAGTCAAGATATATTAACTAGTGGAGTTTATGAAACTACCGTTACGGAAAAAATTGTCTATTTTGATACTGTTGCTCCTGATATTAAATATGCACTCTCTGCTAGTAATAAAAAGGATGAATTTGTGGTTCAATTACTTCCTTTTGATGATCAAGACAACCTTAAGTCATTTTCTATTTATGGTGGTAGTGTTATTTCAAGTGAAACTTTATTGTTGAATAGAGAAAATATTGATGGTAATACCGATATCGAAAATGGTTTAGTCTTTACTGATGAAGGCACTTATACATTTGTAATTGAAGATAATTATGGTAATGTTAAAACTGAAACAATTACTATTGAAAGAGATATAGAAGGTAATTTGTCATCTCAAGAAATTGTTGGAAGTTCTAATTTAATTGTTACCGATGATGAAGATGAAGATGAGGCTAATGCTTTAGAAATTATCGTTGCTGCTGTTTTAATTCTTTTCTTTGTTGGTCTTGCTATAGGACTTGTAGTTCTTTGCATTTGGTTATATTTCTATTTGAGTAAATTTATTAAGGTGAAAAAGGCAGCAGATAAAGCTAAAAAAGCTGAAAAAATGGCAAAAAAAGCCAAAGCAAGAAAAGAAAAACTTGAACAATTAAAGAAAAAATTATTAAGAAAACAAGAGGAAGAAGATGAAACAGAAGTAGATGAAGATGAACCAGAAGCAGATGAAGAAAATGATGAAGATGAAGAATAAGGAATGCTTAAATGTATTCCTTATTTTGTGAATAGAAAAATAATTGTATTGTATGAAACAAAAAAAGTGGTATAATTACAAAGTCGTTAAAGGGTGATGTTATGAAAATTAAAAATGTTGCAATTATTGCACACGTTGACCACGGAAAAACTACCTTGGTTGACCAACTATTGAAACAATCGGATACTTTAAATGAAAGGGAAAAGATTGCTGAAAGAGCAATGGATAGTAATGATTTAGAGAAAGAAAGAGGAATTACTATTTTAGCCAAGACTACTGCCATTCATTATAAAGATTACAAAATTAATATTATGGATACTCCAGGCCACGCTGATTTTGGTGGTGAAGTTGAAAGAATAATGAATATGGTTGACGGTGTTTTGCTTATTGTTGATGCTTTTGAAGGTCCTATGCCTCAAACTAGATTTGTTTTAAAGAAAGCTTTAGAAGCAAAGGTGAAACCTATCGTAGTTATTAATAAAATTGATAGAGATGCTGCTAGACCAAAAGAAGTTATTGATGAAGTTTTAGAATTATTTATGGAACTTGGAGCAGAAGATGAACAACTTGATTTTGAAGTCGTTTATGCTTCAGGATTAGCAGGAACTTCTAGTTTAAGTCCTAATCCTGCTGACCAAGAAAACACAATGAATTATATTTTAGATATGATTTTAAAGGAAATTCCTGATCCTAAAGGTGATAGCCATAAACATCTGCAATTTCAACCTGCTTTATTAGACTATAATGATTATTTTGGAAGAATTGGTATTGGTAGAGTTGCTCAAGGTGTAATTCACGTTAATGATTATGTTTCTTGTTTAAGAACTAATGGAACTACTACTAAATTTAGAATTCAAAAATTATATGGATTTTTAGGTTTAAGAAGAATAGAAATCGAAAGTGCTGAAGCAGGAGATATTGTTGCTGTTGCTGGTCTTGAAGATATTGGAGTAGGAGATACTATTTGTGAAGTAGGCTATGAAGAAGCTTTACCAGTCTTTAAAATTGATGAGCCAACTGTTCAAATGACTTTTAGCACCAATACTTCTCCTTTTGCAGGACTTGATGGAAAAGCCGTTACGGCTAGTAAACTTGAAGCTAGATTATTTAAGGAAATGCAAAAAGATGTTAGTTTAAAAGTTGAAAAAGATGATTCTTCTTCTGAAGCTTGGCTGATTAAAGCAAGGGGAGAATTGCACTTATCAATTTTAATTGAAAATATGCGTAGAGAAGGATTTGAGTTCCAAGTTTCTAGACCTCAAGTAATTACAAAAGAGATTGAAGGAGTTCTTTGTGAACCTTATGAGTATGTTCAAGTTGATATTCCTGAAGATACAGTAGGACCTGTTATGGAATTAATTGGTTCTCGTAAGGGAAGTTTGGAATCTATGAGTCAACATCAAAATATGACTAGACTTATTTATACAATGCCTTCTCGTGGCTTAATTGGATTTAACACGGAATTTATGACTTCTACCAAAGGATATGGAATGTTATCACATTATTTTACCGATTTTAGAGCAATGGATACTACTACTGGAGTAGGAGAAAGAAAACTTGGAGTTTTAGTAGCAACCGAAAATGGTAAATCTACTGCTTATGGTATTGGACAAATAGAAGACCGTGGAGTTTTATTTATTGGACCTGGTGTTGATGTTTATGAAGGTCAAATTGTTGGAGAATGTAATCGTGAAGAAGACTTGGCTGTTAATGTTGCTAAGGCAAAGGCATTGTCTAATCAAAGAAGTTCTAATAAAGATAGCACTGTAGTTTTGAAAAAATATCGTTTGATGAGTTTGGAAACTTGTTTAGATTATATTAATGAAGATGAACTTGTAGAAATTACCCCTAAGAATATTAGACTTAGGAAGAAAATTTTAAATACGGAACTTAGAAAGAAATTTGATAGCAGGAAAAATAGTTAATTCCTGCTTTTTTATGATATAATTTAAGTGGTGATGATTTTGAAAATAGGTATTATTGGAGCAGGTGCTTGTGGAATTGCTTCTGCTATTAGAATAAAAGAAAAATATGGAGAAAAAGTTGAAGTTCATTTATTTGAACAAGAAGAAAAAGTAGGAAAAAAGATTTTACAAACTGGAAATGGAAAATGTAATTTTAGTAATTTTAATTTAGATTCTTCTTATTATAATCATTGTGATTTTGTGAAACCTCTTTTGGAAAAATATAACACTAATTCTATCTTGGATTTTTTTGCTTCTTTAGGTATTTTAAGTAAATTTGATAATGAAGGAAGGATTTATCCTTACAGTGAAAGTGCGGCTTCATTTTTAGAGGTTTTGCTTTATCATTTAGAGAATAAAGGTGTCTATATTCATTCTAATTGTAAAATTTTCTCTCTTAAAACAAAGGGAAATAAGTATCTTTTAAATGATGAGTTTACAATGGATAAAATAATTGTTTCTATTGGCGGTAAAGCTCGTGTTAAGGAATATGATGATAGTTTTTTAAAACCTTTGAATCTTCGTTTTGTTGCGGATAATCCTGGGCTTGTATCTTTAAAGGTAGAAGAAAAGTTTATAAAACTTCTTAGTGGTTTAAGAATGAAAGTAAAAGTCAAAGTTCTTCATAATGGCTTAATGGTTTATCAAAATGCTGGAGAGGTTTTATTTAAAGATGATTCTTTATCAGGAATTGTTATTTTTTCGTGTTCTCGATATGTTAATAGAAATAGTCTAGTGGAATTGAATTTGTGTCCTGATAAGGAAAAAGAAGAACTTGTAAATTGGTTTTTAGATTTAAAAGATAAAATGCCTTTTATGTTAGTGGAAAAAACTTTAAATGGACTTTTTCCTAAACAATTAGCAAAAGTTTTAACTAGACTTAGTCATCTTGAAGATGTGAAATTAAAAGATATTAGCATTTCTCAAATTAATCAATTAGTTAATTTAATAAGTCATTTTTCTTTTCATATAGTTTCCTTTAATGATTATAATAATGCTCAAATAATGTGTGGTGGAATTGATATTAGTGAAGTTAATGAAAAGTTGCAATTAAAAAACCACCCTTCTATTTTTGTGGGTGGTGAAGTCTTGGATATAGACGGAGAATGCGGTGGCTTTAATCTCTCTTTTGCGTGGATTTGTGCTTTTGTTATCGCAAATAATATTCTTTAATTATTGTAATCACTTTTAATTATAATATCGATTGCTTTAGAGGTTTCATTAGATAATGTTTCTAAAGATAAATCGGTACTTTGTTGTTTGTAGACTAAAATAATATTAAGACTATGAATGTATTTTAATAAAAGGTCATATTCCTTTTTTTCTTCTCCATTTAAGTCTTTTTTTATTTCTAATTTTTTTTTATGTTTTAATGCAATATTAAGTAAGTTATTGATTTCTTCTATTGATGTCGAAAGAATTGTTTCATAATCTTTTTTTACCATTTTTTCTTCACCTCGTGTTGTTAAAAATTTAACACTTATTCACATATAAATCTATTCATATACGTTCATATGTGGACAAAAGGGGCAAAAATAAGTATAATAAAGAAAAGTAAGGTGGTAGTATGAAATTAAGAAAAGGTTATATTTTAGTAGGAATATCAGTTTTGTTATTAGCCTATCAGCCGGCCTTGAATGATTCTTTACTGGAAAAAATACCACTTACTATTCTTGCTTATTTAAGGATTGTTGTTGCAACCTTATGTTTAATGATTATTAAAATTACCACGAAAAAGGAAGAAAAAGAAATTCATAAACCTACATTGATAAAAGAATCTTTAATTCTTGGCTTTATTTTATCGATTTCCACCATATTTTTCTGCTTAGGAGTAGAAAAAAATCAAATGACTGAGTTTATGAATAATGGAATGCTTCCTATTTTTATTATTATGATGACAAGTATGCTTTTTAAAGAAGAAAGAAACACAATGTTTAATTTAGTTGGTTCTGTAGTTGTAGTTTTAGCAATCGTTGGTGTTTATTTAATTATTTCTAATGATTTTAGCATTTCCACCAGTTATGATTATCATTTGATATATGTTACTATTGGAGCTTTGATTTGGGCTGCTTATTTAACCTATTATCGTAAGCAAGAAGAAAATCTTAATATTAAAGATACTTTTCTTATAATTGGAATATTCTTAACTATTTTCTATACAATTATTTTATTAAATACTAAAGAGTTAGCAATTATTAAAACTATTGATAATACTTCTATTTTTACTATTTTGTTATTAGCTTTAATAGTTGATGTCGGTTTTGTATTTACCTTTTATAAAGGTGTTGAGATTATTGGTTGTAATAAAGCCAGCATCGTTTTGATGTTAAGTCCTGCTTTAAGTACAATAACCTTAGCAATGATTTTAAATAAGGAAGTTTTAAAAATTCAATGGATTGGTTGTGGATTAATTCTTCTTGCTAATATTGTTTTAGTTAGTAAAGA
This sequence comes from uncultured Erysipelotrichaceae bacterium, assembly GCA_964442785.1. GTDB lineage: Bacteria > Bacillota_I > Bacilli_A > RFN20 > DUOF01 > SIG223. Next base: position 27,654 of record CAYTZW010000005.1, on the reverse strand, counting down.
TTTAATTGATGAAGAAGAAAACGAATTTTATTATTAAAAGGTATTAAAAAAGAGAAATGAAATTTTATCATTTCTCCTTTTTTTAAATCTTTATTAGTCTAAACGGTTGTAGAATTCAACGATTAGGTTTTCATCAATTTCTTGATTTAATTCGTTTCTTTCTGGAGTACGAAGGATTGTTCCTTCTTTTTTCTCTGGATTGAAAGTTACGAATTTAACAAGTGATACATTTGCTTCTAATGCTTCTTTAACTACTTGTAAGTTTTTAGAAGATTCTTTTAAAGCTATTACATCTCCAACTTTTGTTAAATATGAAGGAATATTAACTTTTTTACCATTTACAGTAATGTGTCCGTGGTTAACAAGTTGTCTAGCACCTTGTCTAGTTCTTGCCATACCCATACGATAAACGATGTTGTCTAATCTGCTTTCTAATATTTTTAAGAAAGCAAATCCTGTTACTTCATCAGATTTTTTTGCAAGAGTGAATAATCTTCTAAATTGTTTTTCATTTACTCCATACATTAATCTTACTTTTTGTTTTTCTTGTAATTGTTTACCATATTCAGATGGTTTCTTTTTTCTATCGACTCCGTGTTGACCAGGTCCATAGTTTCTCTTTTGTAATTCTTCACCGGTTTCTAGAATTGAAAAACCAAGTCTTCTAGAAATTTTCCATTTAGGTCCAGTATATCTTGACATTCTTTTTTCCTCCTTATGTCTAAATTGCATATAAGGTCTAAATCAATAAAACAGGGTGTTAAGACAATAGTTTCGTGATGCAGCCTCACTACTTCTAGCCTTTATTCTTAACGCATTGCTTTATCATTTAGATGCTGCTACTATGCTCTAATATTTTATCTATTTATAGATAAGATGTCAACTTTTTTTCTTTTCTAGTTTAATATTTGTGAATTCGTTAATTATTTTTGAAAGTTTTGATGAAAATGTTGTTATTAGATAGACTTTTTTCCTAATAGAAAATCAAAGATATTGATATGTTTTATTCCATTGTATGACTCATTAATATCATAGTCAGTAGTTATAATCACTCTTTGATTAAAGTCTTTTACCGCTTTTAAAGGTTTCATTTCTCTTTCAAATGTTTTTTCATCTTGTATGCTTTCAGCAACTTGAATGTATATTGTTTCCGAACCTTTTTGTGCAACAAAATCAATTTCACCATTATCCACCTTGCCAATGAATACTTTATATCCTCGCCTTATAAGTTCAAGATAAACAATATTTTCAAGGATAAATCCTCTATCGGTGTTTTTATAGCCAAGCAAATAATTTCTCATTCCTAAGTCCGTTACATAATATTTTGCCATTGATTTTAAATGTTGTTTACCTTTAACATCAAATCTTGTAACTTTGTAAACAAAGTAACTATCTACAAGTGCTTTTAAATAACCTTCTACTGTTGGTTGTGATACTTTTTGATTATTTGATGTAAGTATATCACTTATTTTTTTACTTGTTATTAAGTTCCCAATATTGTCAAAGACAAATTTTGTTACATTTTCAAGGGCTTCTTCGTTAGATATCTTGTTTCTTCTAATAATATCTTTTTTGAAAATTGTGTTATATAGTCCGTCTAAATAATTTTGTATTTGTTCTTCATTCCCTTTAAATTGTAGTATAAATGGAAATGAACCAAACTTTACATAATCTCTATATATTTTTTCAATATTATCAGTTCCTACACCTTGCAAATATTCTTCAAAAGACAAAGGCAAAACTTCTATTGTTACATATCTACCAGAAAGCAGTGTTGCAAGTTCCCCTGAAAGCATATGGGCATTAGAACCAGTTATATATATGTCAACATTGTCTTTTACAAACAAACTATCCACTGCAATTTGAAAGTCTTTGCATTCTTGGACTTCATCTATAAAGATGTAATTCATTTTGTTTGGAATTAGCCTTGATTTTAGAAAGTCGTATAATGTATTTACATTTTTTAGTTTTTCATTTTCTTTTTCTTCAAGGTTTATAAAGGTTATTTGATTTTGGTTAACTCCACTTTTTATCAATTCATCTTTATACATTTTAAGTAATGTAGATTTACCACATCTTCTTATACCTGTTATAACTTTGATAAGTTGCATATCTTTGTAGGATTTTATTTTTTCAATATATCTTTCTCTTGCTATCATAATATACCTCACCACTAAAATTGTACTTTGAAAACTTATAATTTTCAAGCACTTTTCAAAATACACTTTGAAAACTTTTGCTTTAATTGAGCTTTTTTAAAATGATTTTATATATAAAAAAGACAATGCACAAAACAAATAGTATATACATCGTCTATATTTTTATCATTAAATTTTCTTTTATTGACTGTATGAATTATTTTATGATATTGAAACCAGTTAGAACAAATCCAACGATAGCAACAACAGCGATAATCCAATAAATAATTCTCCAAGTTTTTGTTAGTCTTCTTGCGTATGTATATGCAGCAAGTAAAACAGCAGCTAACAATAATGCATCACCGATAGTAGCAATGATACCTAAACTAGCACCAATTAGAGAACATAATTTACATACTCCTGAAATTAATAATGCTCCGAATGATAAAATTCCTACTAATTCTAAGTCATTTCTTTTCTTTGCCATTTTAATTTTCCTCCTAATGCTTATATCATAGCACTTTTTTCTTTAATAATAAAATAAAAAAATTTTTTTTTGATTTTTTTGTAAAATAGATTTAGATATACTAGAAAAGTCTAAATTTCAATAATATTTAGTCTAAAAACTCCATAATTTTACAAAGTTTTTCTAGTTAGAGTGAAAAAACTATTGATTTTTTAAAACTTTTTTGGTACTATATTTTTAACAAAGGAGCATTGTTATGATAATAAGACCAGACTATTTAGAAAAAATAAAACCATTTATAGATGTGAAACTTGTTAAAATTCTTGCAGGAATTAGGCGATGTGGAAAATCTACAATTTTAGAAATGATAGAGCAAGAACTTCTAACTCGTGGAGTTGATGAAAAACACATAATAACAAGAAAATATACAAGTGAAGATTATGAAAAGTCATTTGCTTCAAAAAAAATGTATGAAGAACTTAAATCTTTTATAATTGATGAAGGTAAATATTATTTTTTGCTTGATGAACTTCAAGAAATAACTGGCTGGGAAAAAGTCATAAATACTTTACTTGAGGATTACAACACAGACATTTATATTACTGGTTCAAACTCTAAACTTATGAGTAGTGAAATTTCCACTTACTTAACAGGTAGATATATAACAATCCCAGTTTATACTCTTTCTTTTAAGGAGTATTTAACATTTAAGAACAATCCAAACAAGTCAAACAAAGAACATTTGCAAGATTACATTCGTTATGGTGGATTTCCATTGATTGCAAGTGGCAATTTTGATGAAAAAACTACCTATTCCATAGTTGAAGATATATATAATTCTGTTGTTGTAAAAGACATCACTAATAGGCATTCAATTTCTAATGTTGACTTGTTCAATCGTGTTGTTAGATTTGTTGTTGAAAATGTTGGAAAAACTTTTTCTGCAAATTCGATAGTTAAATTCTTAAAATCTGAAAAAAGAACAATCTCTGTAGAAACAATTTACAATTATTTAGAATGGCTTGAAAAAGCATTTGTAATTTATCGTTGTAAAAGATATGATTTGCAAGGCAAAAATGTATTAAAAACACAAGAAAAATTTTATCTTGCTGACCAGTCTATAAAATATGCATTGTATGGCTTTAACCCAACAAGTATCGCTTCAATGCTTGAAAACATTGTTTTCTTTGAATTAAAAAGGCGTGGATATGATGTTTACATTGGAAAGAATGTTAATAAAGAAATAGATTTTGTTGCAACAAAAAGAGATGATAAACTTTATGTGCAAGTTTGTCGAGAATTACCAAAAGAATCCGACAGAGAAATTGAAAATCTTATGGAGATAAAAGACCATTTTCCTAAAGTAGTAGTTACTCTTGATGATTATGCAAGTGGAAATATTAATGGGATAAAAATTATGCATCTTGCAGATTTCTTGTTAGATAATTAAATTGTAATCATCGTAATCTTATAAAATTTAGATAATCAACATCATAAAAATAATCACATTAAGCGTAAAAAAAGTGTAGTAAAGAAAAAAACTTTTTTTATTTGAGATGTGGTTTTTTATTTTTAATAAAAATAATTGAGTGTCTTCTTTTGTTTTGCTATAATAAATATTGCTAAAGAGGTGTTGCTGATGTTTTTAGTTATTAATAAAATTGTCATTGTCTTAATTGCTTTAATAATAATCGTTTTGGTAATTGGGGGTTATTTAAGTTATCGCCTTTTAACTCGTAATAGGCATTTAATTAAAACTTTAAATAATGCTTCTACTAAATTGGAAAAACTTAAAGAAAATAATTTGGAAAGTAAAGTTGCTAAATTAAAAGTTTTAAGTAGTAAAAATGATAAACATTTGGAGTTTTATAATAAAGTTAATGATGCTTTTGTAAAAATATCTGTTATTGATACTGAAGATGTTTCTACAGATTTAGTTATTGCTCAACAAAATATTGCGGAACATAATCTTAAAGAAGCAGGAGCAATTCTTAAAAAAATCAATGAAAATATTTTGAATTTAGAAAAAGAATTAAATGATTTAAATGAAGGAATTGATGCTTATTTTGTTAAAGAAACTGAATGTCGTAATAAAATTTGTAATAGCAAAGAAAGATTAAGAAACATTAAACAAAAATATGATGATGCTACTAATGAACTAGAAATATGTCGTGCTAAGTTAGACAAATTCATTAATGAAATTGAAGATTTTTATTTGAATGTTGAAGAAGATATTGATAATGGTTTTTATGATAAAGTTAATGCTTCTTTGTCTGAAAATGAGAATAAAATAGATGTTTTAGAGCATTACATTGACACTTTACCAAAAGTTGTTGTTATGGGAACTGTTTTACTTCCTAAAAAATTCGAAAGTTTAAAAGAAAGATTTAGTAAATTAAAAAATATTGGTTATCCTTTGCATAATATTCCTTTTAGTGATGAAAGGGAAAGATTAGAAAAAGCTTTTATTAGTATTAAAAATGATTTAGCAAATTTGAATTTTGAAAATAAAGATTATGAGTATGATGATATTGTAAGATGTATTGATTCTTTTAATGAAAAGTTAGATGAAGAAGAAAAAGCTCGTCAAGTTTATGAAGAATATGATGACCAAATTTATCACACTGCAGAAGATTTAGATAATAAATACTTGAAGATGAAAAGAGAAATGAAAAGTGTTAAGTCTATTTACATTATTAGTGATGAATATGTTGATTTCTTTGAATCTATTGAAAATGATATAAATAAAATGCACTTTGCTAGGAGAGAGTTAGATGATTTAAAATATGGTTCTTTTAAGCAACCTTATTCTCTTTTAAGTGATAAAATGACTGTTTTAGCACAAAGTAGTGAAATTGTTGAAAAGAAGATAAATGAATATAATAACTATTTGATTTCTTTAAGAGATGATAGCCAAGTAGCTTATGAACTTTATGTATCTTATTCAATCGCTTTAAATGAAGTAAAAAGCAAAATTGTTCATACTAGACATAATGTTTTACTGGAAAAATATGACCAAAGATTTAAAAATGCGACTGCTTTATTATTTGACTTAAAAGATATTATTCATAAACAACCTATTGATGTTGTTAGAAGCAATGAGTTATTGATTAAAATTAAATTAGTCATTGATAAATTGTTAAGTGAAGCCGAAGATGATGCTGATTCTTGTTTAATTGCGGAAAATGCGATTGTTTTTACTAATCAATATCGTACTGTTTTTTCTACTGCTAATGCTTCATTAGAAGCTAGTGAACAATATTTTGAAAATGGTGAATTTGAAAAATCTATTGAAACCGCTACTGAAGTTTTAAAACAATATAGTCCAAAAGTTTATGAAAAATATATTGAACAAAGGTAGTGAGAGAAGATGATTTATTTTGATTATGCTGCTACATCTTTTGTGGAAGATGAAGTTTTAAATAGTTATTATAAGTTTTTGAAAGAAAACTTTGCTAATGCTAATTCTTTACATCATTTAGGAGTAATTAATGCTTCTTATCTTGCTAAGGCTAGAAGTCAAATTGCTTCTTTTTTTGGTCTTAATTCCCAAGAAGTTATTTTTACTTCTGGAGCTAGTGAGTCAAATAATTTAGCTTTAAAAGGAATTGCTTTTAAATATCAAAATAGAGGTAAAATAATTATTACTACCAAATTAGAACATTCTTCTGTTTCTCAAACTTTGGAACAATTAGAAAGATGTTTTGGTTTTAAAATCAAATATGTTGAAGTTGATGAAAATGGAAATGTTGATTTAGAAAGTTTAAAAAGTTTATTAGACAATGATGTTATTTTGGTAACAATGTGTGCCATAGTTAGTGAAACTGGGCATCGTTTAAATGTGGAAGAAGTTGGAAAATTTTTGAAAAATTATCCTAAAGTTTATTTCCACGTTGATGCGACACAATTAATTGGAAAAATGCCTTTTGATGTTGAATACATTGATTTAGTTAGTTTTTCTGCTCATAAATTTTATAGTCTTAAAGGTGTTGGCTGTTTACTAAAAAAACAAAAAGTTTCTTTGGAGCCTTTAATTTGTGGAGGCGAACAAGAAAATGGATTAAGAGCAGGTACTAGTAATGTTGGTGCGGTTATGATGATGAGTAAATCTTTAAGAATTGCTTATGCTAAAATGAATGAAAGATATTTATATGTAAAAAGTTTATTTGAATATTTATATAAAAAGTTACAACTTATAGAAGGAGTGAAAATTAATTCTTCTTTAAATGGTAGTCCTTATATTTTGAATTTTTCTGTTTTAGGCTATCGTAATGAAGTTTTGTTAAATGAATTTTCCTCAAAAGAAATCTATTTATCTTCAAAAAGTGCTTGTTCTTCTAAAGACAGGGGCTTATCTAATATTGTAAAGTATTTATATGGTGATAATGATAGAGCTTTAAGTAGTTTGCGAATTAGTTTTTCTTATCGAAATACTATTGAAGAAATAGATATCTTTATAGCAACTTTAAAAGAAATAATGAAAAAGGTGAAGAAGGTGAATTAATGGAATATACACATATTTTAATTAGGTATGGAGAACTTACCACTAAGGGCAAAAATAGGAAAAATTTTATAGCAACTTTATATGAAAATATTAAAAGAAAGTTGCATATGTTTAGTAATTTAGAATATGAAAAGAATTATGACCGTATCTTTATTAAATTAAATGGTAATGATATTGAAAAAATTAAGAAAGAATTAAATTTAATAAGTGGTTTATATTCTTATTCTTTTGTGGTTAAAGTTGCAAATGAATTAGAAAAAATCAAAGAAATTGCTTTAAAATTTGCTTTAGAAGATGAAAGCAGGACTTTTAAAATTAAGGCGCATCGAAATGATAAGAGTTTTCCTTATGTTTCTGATATTATTAATCGTGAAGTAGCGGGTTATATTTTAAAAAATAGTGATTTAAAAGTTGATGTTCATAATCCTTCTTTGCTTCTACAAATTGAAGTTAGACCTGAAGGAAGTTATGTCTTTGATAATACTTTTAAAGGCATAGGTGGTTATCCTTTAGGAGTAGGTGGCGAGGCTTTATTAATGCTTTCGGGAGGTATTGATTCTCCTGTCGCTGGATTTTTAATTAATAAAAGAGGCTTAACATACCAAGCAATACATTTTGCTTCTCCTCCTTATACTTCAGAGGCTGCTATTGATAAAGTTAAGGATTTGTTAAAGAAATTAACGGTTTTTCAAAAAGAAATAAAACTTCATATAATTCCTTTTACAGAATTGCAAGTTGCTATTTATGATAACGCTGATGAATCTTATGCTATTACTTTAATGAGAAGAATGATGTATCGTATTGCTTCTCTTGTCGCCAGTGAAGAAAAGTGTTTAGCACTTGTAAATGGAGAAAGTATTGGACAAGTTGCTTCTCAAACATTAGAAAGTATTAATACGATTAATGCTGTTACTTCACTTCCTGTTATTCGCCCTTTAGCGTGTTTTGATAAACTTGATATTATTGAAATGTCTAAAATGATTGATACATATGATGTTTCTATTAGACCATATCAAGATTGTTGTACGATTTTTGAACCTAAAAATCCAGTTACCAAACCAAGAATTGACAGGTGTGAAGAATATGAGGCTAAATTTGATTTTGCTTCTTTAATCGAAAAATGTGTTAGAAATCGTGAAACTATTAAAATTAAGTTTGATGAAGAAATAAATGAATTTTTATAATTGCTTTTTTTAAGGGAAAACTACTATTGGAGGTAGTTTTAAATGAGTAAAAAGAAAAATTCTAAGAAAAATAATAAAAAGGATATTTCTCCTTTAGGTAGGGCAATGATTGAGTCAGTAATTAATCATAGTGATACGGAGTTTTCGACTGATTTAGATGATTTTTTTGGTAGAAGACCTTATGATAAAGATAAAAAAAGCTATAATTATGTAAATAGCCCTATTGAATAAAAAAATAACCTCTGAAATTGGATAAACCAAGGAAAGAGGTTTTTTTGATGAAAAACGGTAATACTATATTAGGTGGTTTTATGGTAGTATTGGTATTTATTTTTTTTCTGTTTCTTTTAATTTTAACTATTTTATTAATACCTATTAATATCAAAGTGTATTTAAAAGGTGGGAGAATAAAATTGTTTTGGCATAAAATAAAACTATTCGACCAAGAACTTAAAATAATTTTTGATGAAGAACATATTGAAAAAACCAAAAAATATGGAAAAGCTTATTTAAAGTTGTTAACTAAGGTTAATTATAAAGAAATGAAATTAGACATTGAAGGAATGAATTATCAATATAGTATTAATCCTATGTATTATGGATATTGTTATGGATTGTTAGCGATTTTGCAATCTTATTTAGCTAGTTATAGAATTCCTTTGAAGTATCATTTGACTTATCAAGGCGATTCTTATTTGGAATTTTTTGGAATTATTCAAGTTCATTTGGGTAGACTATTATTAGAATTTATTAGAATTAAAGGAGGTAAATATGAAAGAGCACCCTATTAACAAATTATTAGATGTTTCTTTAGGAAGTGTTAGTAGAATGGTTGATGTTTCTAAAGTTGTTGGTCAACCAATTCAAGTTGAAGAAGGAAAAATTTTAATTCCGATTTCAAAAGTAACTTTTGGATTTGGTGCTGGCGGTAGTGAATTTGCAGCTGATTCGGGACTTGATAAAACTTATGACGTAGAATTAGGTGATGAGATATTTCCTTTTGGTGGTGGAAGTGGCGGTGGAGTTTCGATTAATCCTATCGGCTTTGTTACTATTGATGAAGGTAAAATACAAATGTTAAGTACGCAACCGGAAGAAAGTACTTTAAATAAAATCATAGATTTAGTTAATAATTTCATTAAACCTGGTAAACCATAAAATCATTTCGAAAGAAATGGTTTTTTATTTTAGATAAATATGGTAGAATATTAGCAATTATAGGAGGTAAATTATGGCAAAAATATTAGCTGTAAATTCAGGAAGTAGTTCCTTAAAATATCAATTATTAGAATTACCAGAAGGAAAAGTATTAGCATCTGGGTATGTAGAAAGAATTGGACTTGAAAATCCTTTTGACACTTTAAAGTTTAATGGTCAAAAACATAAAATTGAATTAGACATTAAAAATCATACCGAAGCCGCTAAAAAGGTTATGGAAAATTTAATTGGTTATGGTATCTTAAAATCTTTTAAAGAAGTTGACGGAGTTGGTCATAGAGTTGTTCAAGGTGGAAAGTATTTTGATGATTCAGCGATTGTTGATGATAGTGTTTTAGCAAAAGTTGAAGAATTATGTGTTTTAGCTCCTTTACATAATCCTGCTGCTCTTGAAGGATATAAGGCTTTTCACGATGCTTTACCAAATGTTGGACACGTAATGGTTTTTGATACTTCTTATCATAGAAGTATTTCAGAAGTTAATAAGATTTTCCCTATTCCTTATGAATTGAGTGAAAAATACTCTATTGCTCGTTATGGTGCTCACGGTACAAGTCATAAGTTTATTGCTAATGAACTTGAAAGAATTACTAGCAAAAAAGGTAAATTTATTGTATGTCATTTAGGAAGTGGTGCAAGTATTTCAGCGATTAAAGACGGTAAATGTATCGATACTTCTATGGGACTTACTCCTCTTGGTGGTATTATGATGGGTACAAGAACTGGTGATATGGATCCTTCCGTTGTTTTAGAAATAATGGATAAAGAAGGTTTATCTGTAGCTGAAACAAGAACTTTGTTAAATAAAAAATCTGGTCTTTTAGGTGTTAGTGGTTTTTCTGATGCTAGAGATGTTGAAAAAGGAATTTTAGAAGGTAATTCAAAATGTAAATTAGCTTATGATATGTTTGCAAGTAGAGTTGCTTCTTACATAGGTAGTTATTTTGTAGAATTAGGTGGTTGTGATGCGATTGCTTTCACTGCTGGACTTGGTGAAAGAGCTCCAATGATGAGAAAACTAGTAATGGAAAGAATTGGAGAAGCTTTAAATATCAAATTAGATGAAGAAGGAAATAAAGTATTTGGAGATGAAGGCCGTATTTCTACTGTTGATTCTGCAATAGCAGTTTATGTTGTTCCTACAAATGAAGAATTAGCAATCGCTCAAGATGTTTGTCGCTTATTACATTTAGGTAAATAATGATGAAAAAAAGTAATAAAGAAGGATTTGCTAGTCTTATAAAGTTAATAGAACAATATGATAATATAATTTTATTAAGACACGTTAATCCTGACGGTGATGCACTAGGTTCTCAATGGGGACTAGCAACGTGGATTAAGGACAATTATCCTTCTAAAAAGGTTTTGTGCAAGGGCAAAATGGATTTTAGAAATGACTTCTTTCCCCTTCACGATGAAGAAATGTTTGCTAAGGATTATATTGCTATTGTAGTCGATACTGCAGGTCTTGATAGGTGTGATGAAGCTGAACTTGTTTTAAAGGCAGATAAGGTTATTAAAATAGACCACCACGGAAAATATCAATTATATGGAGATATTATTATTCAAGATAATAACGCTATTGCTACTGCTCAAATAATAGCCGAATATCTTTTGTCAAGAAAAGATAAAGTTTTATCTTCTTTAGTAGCTAAGTATTTAATAGCAGGTATTATGACTGATAGTGGTAAATTTTGTTACAATGATGTAAATCCAACTACTTTTTCAGTAGTATCAAAGTTGTTGAAAATAAGTAAATTAAATATTTCTTCTATTGCCCTACCTTTATATACTAGAACGATAGAAGAATACAATTATCAAAAAGAATATCTGCAAAGAGTTCAATTTGATGATAAATTAGCTTATGCTATTATTGATAAAGATGATTTAGAAGAAATTGGTTGTACTCCTAATAGAATAAAAGAATATGTTTTCTTAATGGAAAATATCACAGGAATTGAAGTTTGGGTAGGAGCAACTTGGTTTGAAGAAACTCAAAGGTATCGTTGTAGTTTAAGGTCAAAAAAGGTCAATGTTAAAAATATCGCTCACAAATTTGAAGGCGGGGGACATAATAATTCCGCTGGGGCACAAGTTAAAGATTTAAAAGAATTAGAAAAAATGTTTAAAATAATCAAAAAAGAAATTGAGAAGTTAGGAAATAAATCCTAACTTTTCAACTATTTAGACTATTCTTATTGTGTTTCTTTAATTGTAAAGATAAAATGCAATAGGTGATTTTAAATGGAAGAAATTGAAAAATTTTTAAAAAATTCTAAAGATTGTGAAGATTTAGTATTGATTTTAGCATCAGAACAAAAATGTAATTTACTAAATTTCTTTAATGAAAATGAAATATATAATGATTTAGCAAGAAGGTTTTTTCATTTATATGATTATGATGTTTCTAAAATTGAAGAAGCAATCGAGTATTCAAAATTTATGGAAATACCTAAAGATATTTTCCAAGATAATCTAAGATTAGAAAATCCTGTGCCTTTGAAGTTTAGGAATAAAAATGCTCCAATGACTGAATTTTTATTAGGATTTGTCGAGGGTGATTTTTACGATGAATATGAAAAAAGGAAAAATAATCCTAATATAAAAAGGTAAAGAACTATCAAGAAACTAAAAAATGGCAACTAGAACATTCTAGTTGCTTTTTAGATGACATTATATTAGTTTTTAAAGCTTTATATTTTCTTTGCTTTTTTGGTTAATTTAGAAGTTATTTCTTTTACTTCTTCTTTTTTGTTTTCTCCTAAATTAATATGATATTTTCTTAATACTTCTTCTAGGGTTAGATTTAATGAATTACATATATACCTTATTGTTTTTAAAGACATTAAAACATCTTCTTCACAATGATGATGAGTAAAACTTTCATTAAGTTCTGCTGCGATTTTGTCTAATGATTTATTGTTTTTATCTCCTTTAAATAATCGATATAGCATTTGACTACAAAAAAACTTGAATTCAAATTTTTCTAAGTTATATTTCTTTGTCGCTGCATTTAACATTCTTATGTCATTGTCAATCGCGTGTCCTACGATAAAGTATTTATTGTTTAGATATTTTTTTAATTGATTATATCTCTTTTTTAAATTAGGGGCGTGTTTTAAGTCTTGTGGGTTAATTCCAATATCAACCCTAGCAGTTTTACCATAATTATCATAAATCATCTCAGAATTGATAAAATAAGTTGTTTTTTCGATTTCTTTTAAAGTTAAATGGTCTACTAAGATTAAAGAAACACAACAAACACTAGAAATATCTCTGGAATAACTTGCTTCAACATCAATAAAAACTAAATTTTTCACTTAAATCACCTGTTTATATTATAAAGAAAAAAGAGTTCATATTCAATGAACTCTATATTTTTAAACTCTTAAAGTTTTTTTGCTTCTATAAATTACGAATATACCAATTAATGATAACATACCTGCAACTCCTACAGTTAATGCAAGTGCTTCATTATCAATTACGGTTGTATTAATTCCTAAACCTTTTGCTTCAGAACCTGTTAGAACATTAACAACAACATAACTATTTTCTTTTGCAGCATCAGTATCTGTAATAGTGATAGTATCGCTTCTTCTTGCAAGAATTTCGATTACTTCTCCTTCAAGTAAGATATAGTTGCTATTTTGTGATAATCTTTTGTTTGTTCCATTTTCTATTTTAGTATAGACAAGAACATTTCCTTTTTCATATTCTCCTTTTGGTAAAGAGATATAGTAACGGCTTTCATTATTTAAAACAGGTAATAATATTTGTGATTTTACTTTATAAGTATCTTCTCCAATAGTGATTGAACCTTCTTTGTTGATAGTAAAGTAAGTAGTTGTAACATTAGAAGCACTATCAGTTGCGTTTACTACATAATATCCTGTTTCACTTAAAGTGATTTCTTTTTCAGCATAATCTGCACATTCATTAGTTAATAAATTACAAACATTGACATTTGTTAAGTTTCCGTCTTCAACTTCCACTGTTAAATCATTTTTATAATATCCATTTGTTTGTACTCCTTTGATAACAGGAGCTTTAATATCTACTAAGAATTTATTTTCAAATACTGTTCTTGTTTCATTTCCAACTTTGTCAGTAACGATAACATATAATCTATATTCTCCGTCGTTAACAACATCAGTGTAAACTTTGTTTTCTTTGTTTTCTTTATATGAAGCTTCTGCAGGATTTTCTTCTCCTACTAAAACGAATGCATATTTAACACTAGCAATTCCAGAGTCAGTTTCAACTATTTCTAATGAAACTTCACTTGTTTTTCCATATATTTCTTTCATTTCTTCTGTTAAAGTTACAACAGGAGCAGTGTTATCAAGTTTATATATTTCAGAAGATGTAATTACTTCATTTCCTGCCTTATCATAAGCTTTAACCCATAATCTATAAGAACCCGTAACTTCATTTAAAGTAATTGCTGTTCCAGAAGTAGTAATGTTATTGATTTGGTCTTTTTCAAGAGTTTCTTCAGCTTCAGCCCAAGCATAATATAATGATTCTTCAAAAGCAAAGTCATCTGTTAAACTAATTGTAACATTTGCTTCTTTTGCGTATTCTTCAGTAGCTGCTGGAGTGAAATATACATTTGGAGCAGTAGTATCAATAGTTAATATTGTAGCGTCATTATAAGATGAGAAGATATTTTCTGATTGATTGTAAATGATAAACATAAATAAGTTATAACTTCCTACCATATCTTCAGAAGTAGTGAAAGTAATTTCATTTTCTTTACCATTTACAATATTAAATTCTTGATAATGTTCGTAATCACTTACATTTGATGGGTGTCCTGGTGTTGCTACATTTTCAGGTACCCAAATCATAATGATTTTTTCGATTGTTGAAGCATTTTGTTTAGAAACTTTAACAACTGCGGTAAATGATGATGAAGGTATACTTGTATTTCCTATGAAGCTAGGGAAAATAGCATCAGAACCAACACTAACTTCAAAGTTACCACTTGTATATTCTACTTTATTTCCTAAATTATCAACTGCTTCTACTACATATTTATAAATTCCATTAGTATTAGGAGTAGTGATACGGAATCTATTATTAGTTAATGTAACTGATTTTAAAGTAATTTCATCTTTTGTTTGATTTTCATTTAACCAACCATATTTTACTTCTTTAAGTCCTGATTTAGCATCATTAACTTCAATATCTATTGAATGAGAAGTTTTAACATCAGCAGAACTTTCTAAACTTACATTAATAACAGGTGCATCATTATCTACAAGTAATTCTGTAGAAGCTCCATAAGCAATATTTCCTGCAAAGTCTTCAACAACTACTTGTAAATAAGCATCTTCTTTACCATTGTAAGTCATATTGAAAGAATACTCAGTTAACCAATCAATAAAATTTTTAACAGCTTCTACTTCTGGTAAAGTTTCAAAATTAACAGTTTCTCCTAAAACGACAAATCCTGCTTTAATACTTTTAATACCAGTATCATCTGCTTTGTTATCTTTAACATTGATATTGATATCGTAATCTTTTTGATAACCATTTTCAGTATTTACTTTGATTTCAATAGTAGGTCTACTTGTTTCTTGAGCGATATCTAAAGTTAATCTATTTATTTTACTTTCATTATTTAAAATGTAATATACTTCAACAGTTTGAATATCATCTATATTACTTTTTACTGGAATAAGGAAAGTGTATTCATTATCTTCAGATGAAACACTGATAGCATTCTTTTTACCAGTTTTGATATTTTTGAAGTAAAGATTAGTAATCTTTTTATCTTCATTTTCATTTTTAATAGTGAACTCTAAATCTTTATATTCTTCTTCGCTTTCTCCAAAGAAACAATTTCCTGTTAAAGTAACATTGTTAGAACTTGTTTCACATTCCCAAGCAGGAGCAGCAGCTTCAACTTTTCCTGCCATTAAAGACAATGAAAATAACAATCCTCCTACCAAAGCTAAGAACAAACTTGTAATATAATTTCTTTTCATTAAAATCACCTATCCCTTTTTCTTCACTATGCAATAATGATTTTAATATTTTTTGATTTTTTATTCATTATTTTTAAGTTATAATGTGGACAAGTAAGCAAAAAGACCTCTAGTGAGGCCTTTAAGTTAATTAAACCCTAACAATTTTTCTACTTCTATTAATAACGAAGATACCTAATACTGATATTAAACCAGTGATACCAGTGATTAATGAAACAGCTTTATTATCAATAACAACTGGAGAAATACCTAATTTGTCCGCTTGATTTAAAGTCATTGTATTTACAACAACATAACCATAATAACCTTGTTCGTTAGCTTCTTCTAAGATTGCACTATTATCAGTGATTTCAAAGCGATATCCTGATTTTTTAGCATCATTTCTAACAGAAGAAGATAAATACAAGTAGTTAGGATCTTGACTTAATAATTCATTAGTATTATTAGTGAATTTGCTAAATACTAAGACTTTCTTTTCAGGATATGAAGATGCTGGTAATTGAACATAATAACCTTTGCTATCTTTTAAAATTGGTAGATATTTTTGATTAGAAACACTAACTTCTACATCTTTAATAGTTACTTTTCCTTCTAAGTTGATGATAAAAGTAAGGTAAGTTGAATGACCTAAATAGTCAACAACATAGATATTATAATAACCATTTTCTGTTAATTCTAAACTATCTTCAGTTAAAGAAGTAAGTTCGTTGTTTAAATATAATTGATATGAAGTAAGTTCTTCAATTTTTAAAGTTATTGTTTGATTATAATAACCATTGTTAATAACTCCATTGATGATAGGAGCAGTACTATCTAAAGTGATAAGTTTGGAAATAACTGTTTTGTTTCCTACTTTATCTTCTGCTTCAAGATAAATGTAATATTTTCCGTCTTCTATTTCAGGTAAAACTATTGTATTTCCAGTAACCGCAAATCCATTTGAAAAATCAGGATTAGCAATTTCTTCTTTAGAAATAAGGTATTTTATAGATTTAATAGCATCATTGTCAGAAGCTGTAAAACCAATTTCTTCTCCCTTATCATAAATACTAATTTCATCTGTAAAACTAACAACAGGTTTTTCACTATCAATATTACAAGTTAGTTTAGCGATTTGAATATTTCCTGCTAAGTCTGTTGCTTTGACAACTACTAAATATTTTCCAGTAGTTAAGGTGTCATTATAAATAACATTATTTTCTAAAACAAGATAATTATTTTCATCTATAGAACCATTAACGTCAATGATTTGGTATTCAATAACAGCTTCTTCATTGACAAAAACAGAAACTTCTATTTTATTGCTATATTCATCTTTATTAGCGTTATCTAAAGTGATAATAGGTTTAGTTACATCTTTTGTTATGTATAAGGCAGTAAGGCTTTCTTTTCCAAATTCATTTACTCCCTTAAAGTCAATGATATATTCTCCTTCATCTTCAATAACATAGATGAAGTTTTCAATATCTTCGATTAAGATAAATTCTGATTGACTTTCTCCTAATTTGCTTAAACGATAGTAATGGTTAATCTTACCTGATACAGTTACATTTTCAAAAGGTTTGAAAGTAATAATGATATTTTCATTAGTATAATCACTAGGAGAAGCAATTATTTCTCCATTTACAGGTAAAGAAGTATCAAGTTTAATTAGAGAAGTTTTTTCTTCTGTGATATTACCTGCTTCATCAGTATAGATAACAATTAAATAATATTCTCCAGAGATATTATCAAGAGTGATAGTAGTATCAAAATTAGGAATTTCAATTACATCTTCATTAGGAGTATTTAAAATATTTGGAACTAAAGTGTAAGATGCTTTTCCAATAGGAGAATTTCCTTTTTGAGTTACACTTACAGAGAATTTATAGTTTCCAAGCCAACTTCCCTCGACATTATTATCATTAATAACGATAATGTCTTGTTCTTTATCAATATTATTGATAGTAATTTCTAATTGTCCTTGGTAACCATTTTCATTTTCAAAATCAACTACATAAGTACCATTTTCTTCAGCTTCAAAACTCATAGTATCTAAAGAAAAACTTACATTTGAACTATTATGTTTTACATTAGCTTTAATTACTTTACTAGTTCCATTGTTAATTAAAGAAACAACTACATTTTCATTAGTCCAAGCAGTATTTGTTGATTTAAGAGTATATTCATTACTAAAATCATAATATTCATCAATGTTGATAGTTAATGTTGCTTCATTTCCTGCTTCATCAAGAACGATAATTTTGTATTGTCCATTATGAGAAACTTCAAATTTTTTATTAATAATTTCTTTTTCTTCTAAAGTAGATAAATCAATATAACTTAATTTCAAAATAGGACTTGTTGAATTTCTAATTTCAACTTCAACTTCTTTAGTTCCTGCTAAAATAGTATTATCCCAAGAAGCAATAATTGAGTCTTTTCTATTATCAACTTTAATAGTGAAAGAAGTTGTATCTGTATAACCTACTCTATCAGTTTCACAAAACCAAACAGTAACTTGTCCATTTGCAGATTTTAAATAGTTAATTACTTCTTCGTAGTTATAATCTAACCAGTTTTTATTATATGAAGATTTATCAGTACTATAAGTGATTTTATCTGTTTTATCAGTTACTTCTAATTCGAAACTAAAATCCTTATTATACCAACCATATTCATTTTCTCCAGTTAGGTTGATTACTTTAATAGTAGGAGCAGTAGCATCAACAATTACTTTTTCTGATTCGAAAATTGCTTCTCTACCTGCTTCATCTACAACTTTCCAACTGAATTTATATTCTCCGTCTTCTAATGCAGATACTTGAATAGGATTAAAAATTTTTCCAACTGACTTCCAATCTTCTCCTTCAATAGTTTTCCAATATAATTTGTAATCTAAAGGACTATTAATTTCAATAATAGAAGTTGCACTTCCTTTATAAATTCCATTTACTTGTGTTCCTTTTAGTTTTAAAGTTGCCGTGATAGGAGTGTTGACAATTTTAACACTTATTGGTTCAGTAGTAGTAACGTTTCCTGCTTCATCTTCTGATTTTAAATAAACAGTATGAACACCGTCAGTAACATTTTCATTTAAAGTGCAGCCATTTGAACTTGTAAATTCTTCATTGTCGACAAAACAAGTAACTTTATAGTTGTTAGAAAGATCAAAGGCTGTATAGGTAACTTTATATTCAGAATACCATTTAGAAGTATCTTTTAAATTGTAATATTCTAAAGTTGGAGCAACAGTATCTAGCTTAATAGAACCAGAACATTTGATAGTACTGTTATTAGCAGCATCTTTTGCAAATACACATAATTGATAATTTCCAAAAAGGTTTTCTTTTGTATAACTTCTAGTATTACTTCTTCTAGTTACCCAGTCATTAATACTTTCAATTTCATTAGTTTTGGAAGCAAAATCACTTTCTTTAGGTAAACTAATGATCGTTTTTCTCCATAAGAATTTAATTTCCATAAGTCCAGAATCATCAGCATTATCATCAGAAATATTATATTTAACTTTAGCATTATTAGTATAAGAATTAATACCTGTTTGGACATCTAAACTAATATTAGGAGCAACGGTATCTTGGGCAATATCTAAAGTAATCTTTTGAGGTTTTGAAGGATTAGAGCCTAAAATATAGAAAACTTCAACAGTTTGAAAATCATCATAAATACTTAAAGGCATTTGGAAATGTTGTTCCTTATTTTCAGTATCAATAGTAACATAAGTGTCACCACCTTTTACAATATCCGTATAATATAAATTATGTAGTTTTGAATTACTGTTAGGAGTAAAAGTAAAGTCTAAATATACATAATTATCCTTAATATTTAAAGATGTATCTTCAGCATTAAAAAAGCAAGTTGAACCTGATAAAGTAACTCTACCATCATTTTTAGAACAACTCCACGCTGGTTGAGCAGCTTTTACTTCACTGTTAAAACAAAGAGCAAAAACTAATCCCATAAAGATACTTGTTAATAAAATTATAAAACGATTTTTCATATTGAACACCCTTCCTTGTCCCTAAATACATTATAATTTTATTATTTTTTCTTCTTTTTTGCAGTAGAATAAATAGACTATGTGGATAAATAGTCTTATTTTTAAAAAAGTAGTTTTGCTTATTTAAAGTAAAACTGCCTCGTTTTTTTAGTTATTATTGAATAATTTATTTTGGAGTTTTTAAAAAACAACGATCATTTAACCAAACTATTTTAGGAGTAAATTCGCCTTCTTCAACTTGAGATAAAGCTTTTTCTAACATATTCATTTTTGAGTCAAATTCATCGACAAAATTTAAAATTTCGGCTTCTATTGTCAAAGGTGGAACTGGAGAACCTTTTTCTTTTTCTCCGTGATGTGATAAAACCATATGTTGTAATATTATAGCTTTTGTTTCATCTATTTTTAACTCTTTACAGGTTTCTTTGACAATCGCAGAAATAATAGAAATATGTCCAATTAATTTTCCTTCTAAAGTATATTTAGGAGTAGCCACTCCTGTAAATTCTTTTGTTTTTCCAATATCGTGTAAAATGACACCTGCATATAAATAATCAGTATTTATTCCTTTGTAAAGAAGGGAAATGTTTTTAGCAAGTTCTAACATACTAGTTGTGTGGTGTAATAAACCACTGGCGTATGCGTGATGTACTTTTACTCCAGCTGGAAAAATGACAATATCAAGATAATGGTCATTGACTATTTTTTCAACAACAGATTTTATTTGAACATCGCTAATTAAATTGATGTAAGCAAATAATTTATCTTGCATTGTTTTTCGAGAAATTGGAGCAGCAGGAACAAAAAGACTAGAGTCTATATCATCTTGATTAAGTTCAACGATATTGATAATTTTTAATTGATTATTGCCTTTATATTCTAAAACATCAGCTTCAAATTCAAACACTTTTCCTTCAACAAGTATTTTCATATCATTTTCAGTAGCGTCCCATTTTTTAGCTTCTATTTGTCCTGTGGAATCTTGTAAAGTTAAACTTAAATAAGAAGAACCTTTATTTGTAATTCCCTTTGATACACCTGTTATTAATAATTGTAATTTCACTCTTGTTTCAGGTACTAATTCTTTTACCATATTATCACCTTTAATTCTTGTAGTTTAACGTATATTTTTCTTTTAAAGCATATTTTGATATGTCAGTATTAGATATTTCTTTTGGAATATTGTAATTTACCATAAATGTTGTATCTTTATCTAAAGACATACTTCCTATACTTATTTTCTCAAGTAATGCATTTTGTAAATAAGTTGCATTAGAAATCTTTGACATATTAGAAGATAAATCCTCTAAAATAGCATTACCATCTTTGATAGTATCTTTTAAACTATTAACATTTTCATTTAAAGTTGTAATGTTATTGTTAATATTTTTTAGCTGTGCCATAGTTTCTTGATGTTGAACATTTAATTGAACACTTAATTGATTAAAACAAGAGGTCATTTGATTTGATAATTCTTGCATAGATTTTCTAATCGTATTGCATATATCTTTAGAGGCTTTATCGATTGCTTTAATGATTTCGTCAGTTTGAACTTGTCTATCTACTTGTTGTAAAGCTTCTTTTAAAGTATCCGCTCTACCTGTTTCATAATAGAAAATAATTAAATCAAGATGTTTCCAATCTCGAGCATCGATAATAGAATTGTATTCTTTGTATAAAGCGTTATATAAATCTTTTGATGTTGGTACGCTAACATCTTTAACTTTTTGATAAGCAACCAAATTAGTATCATATATTTCTTTTAGTTTTATATGCTCATTACTTAATTTATCCATAACATAATTTTCAACTTCTAGTTTTTCTTTATTATTTTTCATCTTATCATCAATTAAACTATTAGAATGAGCTTTTCCACTCTTTATTTCCTTCAATTCAAGAACATAGAGAATAATAAAACTCACAACAAAGGTTATTGATGCTGCTATTAACACTACGGTACCAGTGTGTTTCATTGTACTTTCAATAGTTGCAACACTTTCTCCACCTGATTTAATACTCATAACTAAGTCGTGAATGAAACAATAGATAATTAATCCTATTGGAGATAAGATACAAGCACAAAAAGCCCACGCTAAACTAAGTCCTGCAACACTTAATATTGAAGGTTTCTCGTTTTTTTGATTTTTATTTTTTTCGTGTAGGTTTTCTAACCTTTGAATTTCAATTTTATATTCAGAAGCAAGTTCACTTGAATGATCATATTCTTCTTTATTTTTCTTAATATCATTTTGAGCATTTATTACCTTTTTTTCTTCTTTAATAACTTTTTCTTTTTCAATAGATATTGCAGATAATCCTGCTTTTATACAATATAATTTGGATAAAGTTTCCTTTTTCTCATCGTTCATTATTTCCACCTCACCTATATTTAATCATAAAAAAAAAGGAATATAAAGAATTTTATATTCTTTTTTCCTTAATTAGTTTTAAAAAGATGTCAATAATTAAACTTTAAAACCTTACAATTTTACTTTGTTTTAAAGCTTTCATATATATCTTATGTTTTTTCTTATACATTAAGACTTTTTTAACCTCTTTTAACATTTCTTCTTTATTTCTTCCTCCTACATATGTAGGCAAAATTTTATCATTTAGAACTTTTACAAAATACTCATTATTATTAACATTAATTAATCCTTTTGCATTACAAGAAATAGTAGCATCACAATTTGAATAAAGGACATTTCCTTTGTCATCAAGCATCACAAAACTTTGAAAATAATAATCGTAACAATTTTCTAACATCATTTTATTTAGTTTATAAAAACTAAAATCATCATATCTAAATTGAGCAGTAAGCCATTGATTGCTTTTATTATTTTTTTTAAAAATAACGCAAACTCCTAAACGAGGATTATCTACTAAGGCTTTACGGGCTTCAAATGGAATAAAAGGATACTCTGGAAGATAATAATCATCATACATAACGATCACCTACCTATTCTAATTATAACTTTTATTCTTTTTGTTTCCAAGGTAACTAATTGACTTTGTTTATAATGATGTATTTAGAGATTGTTATTGTGTATATAAAAAAAAGGACCTCAGTCCTTTTATACAGTTTGAATATTTTTCTTATAAACAAAGAATCTTAATAAGTAGATAATAACAATAACGATTATAGCTACTAAAAGAATGTTTTTGAAAGTGAAAATATCTTTTATTGAAAAACTATCATCTTTCTCTGCTATTTCTCCAACTGGGTGAGAATCAGGAGTAACAGGATTATTTTCATCATTACTAGGTTCTTCTGGTATTTCAACAGTTACATTGTTATTTTCTCTTTCAACAACAGTTGAATAAGCTAAAAAGTAATAAGCTTTAGTTTCTTTTAATTCGTTAGCTTTTTGATATCCAAGAACATCTATTGGTAAGACAAATCTTTGAGAATCAGTAATTTGATTTAAAGATATAAATTCTTGTCCTTCTAATAAATCTAAGTGATGATAAGTGTTATTTTTATCTAAATATACTAATTTGATATCTTTTTTGAGGTCAAAGACACTTAATGGCATTGAACCATAGAAAACATTTTTCTCAGAAACAACTTTTACTAAGAACATTTCTTTAAGTTCAGTTTCGATTCCGTCAATATTTAAAATTCCTTCTTTGTTAATGATAAAATCAAGACTAGAAGTTTCTTCGGAAGCATTTTTGACAACTACTTCATAAACTCCATTGGTAGCAAATTTACAAGTATATCCTAAAATTGTTCTTTCACTTGTATCATCATTACTCATTATTTGATTACAGAAATATTTGTTGTTAATATATTCAAAGGAATTAACTTTAATACTTATAATATCATTTCCTAAAGCTTCTATAGTTACTTCATCATTGTAGTAGTTGTTTTCTTTTGCATCTTTAATATTTAGTTCAATCTCACTTGATTCAATGTTAGGAATTATTTCTTTAGCGGTTTTAACATCGAAATTTCCTAAAGCATCTTTAGCATATAGATAAACTTTAATTTGTTTTTCTTCAAAAACAGGAGAAATATCAACTTTGATTAAATTAGAAGTACTTTCTTGATAATTTATACCGTCGATACTAGTAAAATAAGTTATTCCTTCTTTTACTTGGTCGCTTATTTTATTAACTTGAATTACTAATGTTTTGTTATAAAAGTCAAGGTAATGATTAAATTCTTCAATTATTGGAGCACTATTATCTAATTGGAAAGGTAATGAACTTGCAATAGTATAATTATTAGAACTATCTGTTGTACAAGTCCAAAGGATAAATTCACCTGATAAATCACTCACAGTAATTTGATTAGAAGTTGCAAATTGTTTGAAATCATCATATACAGGAGCTTCTTCTTTAGCTTCTTTGACTAAATATTTAGTTTTAGTAGTACTATTATCAACAATGGTATAAGTAAAAGTTTTTTCTTTGGTTATTGTTTCATCAGGAGTTGAAATAGTAACTGTTGGATTAGTTTTGTCATATATAAATTTAATAGTTTTTGAAAATTGGTGGTCATTATAACTACTTTTAGCAACAATCGTTAAGTTATAATTTCCTTCTAAATTTTTATTTTCTAAATTAAGTTTTACTTCACCATTTTCAAGTGTTAAGTTTTGATTATTACATTTATTATTTAAACTATTCCATTCATTATCAGCAAGGCAATATTTAACATACATTGAAGTAATTTCTTCATCGAACATTTCAGCATATCTATTTATTTTAACAACAAAGTTAGGAGTATCAACAATAGTTCCTTCTTCTCCACTTAAAGCAACACTGTTGTAATTAACTAAAATATCAGATGAATTTAAACCTCTATAAGTTAAATAAGTTTCAATATAACGATTTTCTTCATTTTCGTCTTCAATAATATCAGTAACTGGAGTACAGAAAATCCAAGTACAAGTTTGTTTTTCAGGTTTAACTTTAATAATGTAATTTCCTTCTTCAGCAGTGAATTTTTTGTTATCTTCTTCTATCCAACTTAAACTAACATCAGTTATTGTAGCTTTTCCATTTTCAAGGTCTGTATAACGATGTTTAGCATCTAAATCACTACAAATTCCAGAGTATTCTTCACAGATAACGATAGAAAACATATTGACATCACTATTTTTAGAAGCATCTACTTCAACAGTGATTTTATTTTTATTAGCAAAATATCTGTTTCCATTATTAACTTGAACAGTAACATTAGATTTACTGCTTGTAGTTTTATCATAATCAATAGCTTTGGCAATATTTCCTTCTAATATTAAAGCAAAAAAAGCACAAAATATAACAATAAAAAATGACAATATATTCATTTTTGCATTTCTTTTCATTGTTATCCCTCCTAGCTCACGTGAATAATTCTAAATGTTTTACCGATTTCATACAGCAAAAAAAAGTAATTATGTGGATAATTCGTCCTTTTTTATGCTTATTTTTATTACTATTAATTAATCAATATGGTATAATATCGGCGTTGGAGGCAGTAATATGGATAAGACAAAATTAAATTACTCTTTAAAATTGCTAATAATGGCTTTTATTTCTTTTTTATGTATTCCTTTAGGTAATTTATCTAAATTAGGAAATCCTTTATATAAAAAAGTTTACTATGGAACTTTAAATAACCTTTTTAATTATATAGTGGCTTCTATAATATGGATTATATGTACGATTGTAATTGTTAAAATATGTAAAAAGAAAATGAATTTTAATCCTCTTATAGAAAAAAAAGAAAAAGAATATTTGCCAATTAAAAATATGATAATTCTTTCTTTATTGACAATCATTCCAATTCTTTTGGTTAGTGGTTTAATAGGGTGGAATTTTAAACCTATTTATGATTTAGGAACTCATTTTACAGGAATGGAATTAGGACATCATTTAGTTTATCTTTTATCGTGTGTTTTCAAATTATTATTAGTTTATATGATTATCAGAATTTCTAATGAAGCATTAGTTAATATTTTTCCTTCTTTCTCATATATACCATTTGGAGCGTTGTTTACCCTTTTAACTTTTGGCTTATACGAACTTATTATAGGACTTCATTATTTACCTATAGTTTATTTATTACTGATATTCGCAATGTTTTATATTTATCTTTATTCTAATAAAACATTCAGCAAAGGTTTTATCCTTATGGTGCTTATTTATTTGATTTAGGGAGTGAAAAAAATGGTAAAGTTTTTAAAAAATAATTATCCTATTATATGTTATATTCTAATTTCAATATTCACTGAATTGTTAGGAATAATTGCTCTTGGATTTGGATTTGGTCTTACTTCTCCTTGGTTGTTATTTACTTTAATAGGTATTGGAACTTCAATTTTGTTTTTAATAAAGAATAATACAGCTCGTTTTTATACTTCGGCGGCTTTCCTTTTAATTCAAGGAATTTGTTGTATTTTTTGTATTGTTTTATATGAAATGACAGGAACTTTATTTGATTTTGGAATGTTTAATTTAAGAAACGATGCAATGGGCATTTTAGAGTCAATTCCCCTTAATTTCTTATTTATATTTACCTATTTGGTTGTTTTTGTTTTATATTGGATTTTTGGAAAAAGATTTTTAATGAAAATTGACAAACCTAAGAAATCTAAATTATGGTACTCTATTCCTTCAATTTGTATTGCTTTCTTTATGTGTTTAAATGGAACGGTTGCTTATTTAACTAATTATAAAATTAATAATTCTGATTATGTTTCTAGGTTGTATAGCGACGGAAAAGGAAACTATAAAAGTTATGGAATGACTGCTAATTTTGTCAACGAATTATACCGAGGATTATTCTTTAATAAAGTAAAACTTGGAGATATCGAAGAATTGGAAACTTATATTTATCAAGAAATATCCACTCCTACTGAAAAATATGGTGTTTCTGAAGGTAATAATATAGTTACTATTTTAGTAGAATCTATGGAATGGTTTTCATTTATTCAAGATAGTTCCTTATATCCTAATGGACATAGTGGTTTAACGGAAGAACAATTAGATTATTTATTTCCTAATTTAAGAAGTTTTTATGATAATAGTGTGGTTTTAAATAATTTCTATGCTCGAGAAAAAACAGATATTTCGGAAAATCTATCTATCATTGGAAGTTATCCTACTAATGCTTATATCAATTATGACTTTCCTAATAATGCAATGCCTTTTTCTTTACCAAACATTTTAAAAACTTTAGATGAAGATATTGTTCAAAATTCTTTCCATAATGGTTTTAAAAACTATTACAATCGTAATACAGAACATAAATCATTAGGATTTGAATCCTTTACGGCTGCTGAAGATTTATACAAAATGGGAATGACTAATTGGGCTAGCAAGGGAAATCGTAACTTGGATTCTGAAATGATTGAAGCTGCTAAAGATGAAATGTTTCCGACAAATAAAAGATTTAATACTTATATAACTTCTATTACAATGCACGGAATGTATTATGAAAGAGAAAATTTAAAAAAATGGTATGAAAAAATAGATAGCATTAATGCGATACCAAAAAGCGATGATGAAGACCATAATAATTTTAGAAACTATGTTGCCGCCGTAATGGAATTTGATGCTGCTTTAGGACTTATTATTGAAGACTTAGATAACAAAGGCTTATTAGAAAATACTACAATTACAATATTTGGAGATCATAATACATATTATCAAGGACTTAGTAATTATGTTAAAGACATCTATGGCTATAAAGATGAAAACTATACAAATTTATATCGAGTTCCTTGTATGATTTATGACCAAAATTTATCACATCAAATAATAGACAAATTCACAACAACGACAGATATTGTTCCAACTTTATTAGACTTGTTAGGTATTTCTTATTATTCTAATCTTTACTTTGGACATTCTATTTTCAGTGAAACAGAAAGTATTTTATATTCAAGGGCGTATAATATCTTTTTAGATAAAGAACTTTATTTTAACAGCTTAAATTCAATTCATTATAAAAGTAGTAAAGTTGATGCTACTTATTTAAAAGAAATTGAGGATAAATCAAAAACCTTATTAACAAAATTAGAACATATAGATAGAATATTCTATCACGATATTTTCTCTAATGAGGATAGATATAATACTTTTGTAAGTAAAATGAAAAATATTGGCTCTTTAAATTCTGGGGTGGTTAAAAAAAATAAGGCAAGCACTCTAAAA
>CAYTZW010000004.1:0-51722 GCA_964442785.1 uncultured Erysipelotrichaceae bacterium | reverse complement strand
AATCTGTCTTGAAGACAGTGAGAAAAACCGCGCCTTGAAGACGCGGATTTTTATTTTCTCTTTTTTTATGCAATTTATTAATAAATTGAGTGATATTTAGTTTTGGTTATGTTAGAATAAGAGTAATTTAGGGAGGAAATAAATATATGAATTTGGCAAACAAAATTACAGTTTCAAGATTATTCCTTGTAGTTGCTATGATAGTATTAGTTTTAGTTTGTAGTGGTAATCCTTCACTTGCTAATTATGGTTGGGCTAAAATGGTTGCTGGTGGAATTTTTCTTGTAGCTGCTTTGACAGATTTTTTAGATGGGCATATTGCTAGAAGTAGAAATATGGTTACCACTTTTGGTAAGTTTTTAGATCCAATCGCAGATAAAGTTTTAATAAATTCAACTTTTATTCTCTTTACTGCCGAAATTTTCCCAAATATTAGGTTATCTGCAATTATTACGATAATAATGGTTGCTAGAGATATTATTGTTGATGCAATTAGAATGATAGCCGTTGAAAAACAAGTGGTAATTGCTGCTTCAAAATGGGGAAAACTAAAAACAGTTATGCAAATAGTAGCGTTAGGAACTTTATTCTTTATCCCTGTTAAATACATTGAAGTAGGTTATGTATTAGCGTGGGTTGCTACTGCTGTATCATTACTATCTGGCATTGACTATTTCTGGAAAAGTAGAAAAATTGTTCTTGAGGGAATAAGATAGGAGAAAAAAATGGCAGAAAAGAAAAATGAAAAAGAAGTTGCTTTACAAGAAGCATTGAAATCTATTCAAAAACAATATGGACAAGGGGCTATTATGAAATTAGGTGAAAAAGCCTCTGTAACAGTTGATGCAATTTCTTCAGGCTCATTAGTTTTGGATAAGGCTTTAGGAATTGGAGGTTATCCAAAAGGAAGAATTATAGAAATTTATGGTCCTGAATCTAGTGGAAAGACAACTTTTGCTTTGCACGCAATAGCAGAAGTTCAAAAGAAAGGTGGAAAAGCCGCTTTTATAGATGCGGAACACGCTATTGACCCTGATTATGCTAAAAATTTAGGGGTTAATGTTGATGAACTTATTTTATCACAACCTGATTCTGGAGAACAAGCAATGGAAATTGCTGAAATCTTGATTAAAAGTGATGCAGTAGATTTAATTGTTGTTGACTCTGTTGCTGCACTTGTTCCACAAGTTGAACTTGATGGTGAAATGTCAGAACAAACAGTAGGAGTTCAAGCAAGACTTATGTCTAAAGCATTAAGAAAAATTGCAGGTGCTTTGAATAAAAAATCTTGTACTATTATTTTCATTAATCAATTAAGAGAAAAAATAGGTGTTTTCTATGGTAATCCAGAAACAACTACTGGTGGTCGAGCTTTAAAATTTTATGCTTCTGTAAGATTAGAGATTAGAAAAGGTGAAGGTATTAAAATTAATAATGAATTAATGGGTAATGCTGTAAATATTAAAGTTGTAAAGAATAAAGTTGCTCCACCTTTTAAAACTGCTTCCGTAGATATTATCTATGGACAAGGTATTTCTAAAGACGGCGAGATTATTGATTTGGCTAGTGAATATGATATTATCAAAAAATCTGGTTCGTGGTATGAATATGAAGGAGTTAAGATTGCTCAAGGTAGAGAGTCTGCTAAACAATGGTTAAAAAATAATCCAGATGAAAAAGAAGTTATTTCTAACAAAGTTAGAGAAAAATTAGCACTTAAATAATTGTTTTGCTGGATTGAATATTTATTTAAAGTGCTTTATTAAATAGATAGGAGAGGAAATGTATGATTAAAGTTATTTTCCTTTTTGTCGGTATATTAGTTGGTTTAATTGTTGGTGGTTTAGTTGTTAAATTCATTCCAACTTTTGGACTTAAGAATGCTCAAAATAAAGTTAAGAAAGTTATTAAAGATGCTGAAATTAGAGCAGAGCAAATTACTAGAAGTGCTCAATTAGATGCTAAAACAGCAGCTTATGAAATGAAGGCAGAAGCTGAAAAAGAAATCAAAGAAAAGAAAAAAGAAATTGCTGATGCTGAAAATAAATTATTGCAAAGAGAACAAGGAATTGATAGAAGGGATATCACTTTGCAAGCAAAAGAAGATAATTTGGAATTAAAAAATGAGCAATTAAATAAAAGATTAGCTGATATTGACAAAAAAGAAGAAGAATTAAATTCTAAAACAGATTTGATAATCAAAGAATTAGAACAAGTTAGTTCAATGTCTGTAGCGGAAGCAAAGGCAGAATTATTTAAAAGAGTAGAAACAAAGATTTCTCAAGAAGTTGCCGCTTATATTAAAAATAGTGAGGAAGAAGCTAGAAATAATGCTGAGGATACAGCAAGAAATATTATTTCTTTAGCTATTTCTAAATATTCTCAAGAAGTTGTTTGTGAATCTACTGTTTCTACCGTTTCTTTACCAAATGATGAATTAAAAGGTCGTATAATTGGTAGAGAAGGAAGAAATATTAAAACAATCGAACAATTAACAGGAGTTGATTTAATTATTGATGATACTCCAGAAGTTATAACGGTTTCTTGTTTTGACCCAATTAGAAGGGAAATTGCTACTAAATCTTTGGAAGCTTTGATTAAAGACGGTAGAATTCAACCTGGAAGAATTGAGGAAATTGTTGAAAAAGTAAAACAAGAAATCAACAGTATTATTTTAAAAACAGGAGAAGAAACTTTATTTGAGTTAGGATTACCTAAATTAAATAAAGAATTGGTTGAATGTATTGGTAAATTAAAATATCGTACTAGTTATGGTCAAAATGCTTTACAACATAGTAAGGAAGTTGCTCATTTATGTGGAGTTATGGCTGCTGAACTTGGATTAAATCAAACACTTGCTAAAAGGGCAGGTTTATTCCACGATATCGGAAAATCTATTGATTATGAAGTTGAAGGAAGCCACGTTGAAATTGGTGTTCGACTTGCTAAAAAATATGGAGAATCTGATGTTGTAATTAACGCTATTCAATCACACCACGGAGATGTTCCTGCTAATAACGCTATTTCTAATTTGGTAGCTGCAGCTGATACTTTAAGTGCTGCTAGACCTGGAGCTCGTAGTGAAAGTTTGGAAAATTATATTAAAAGAGTTGAAAAATTAGAAGAAATTTCTAAGAGCTTTGAAGGAGTTTCTCAAGCATTTGCTATTCAAGCTGGTAGAGAGATTAGAGTAATGGTTGTTCCTGAAAAAGTAGATGACATTGCATCTTATAAAATTGCAAGAGATATTAAAGATAAGATAGAAAATGAATTAACTTACCCAGGACAAATTAAAGTTACCGTTATTAGAGAAGTTAGAGCTAGTGAGACTGCTAAATAGATATGAAAATATTATTTATAGGTGATGTATTTGGCAAAGGCGGTAGAAATGCTGTTAAAAAGTTTTTGCCTGATATTTTAGAAAATGAACCGATTGAATTAGTAATTTGTAATGGGGAAAACCTTTCTCACGGTAAAGGAATATTACCAAGACATTATGAAGAAATGATGGATATGGGAATAGATTTTTTTACCACGGGAAACCACGCATTTGCTAAAAAAGAAGGTTTAAGTTTATTTGATGAAGAAAATAATATTATTAGACCTGCAAATATTGTGGTAGAAAAACCTGGAGTTGGTAGTCGTGAGTTTGATGTTAATGGAACGATAGTAAGAATTACCAACTTATTAGGAACTTGTTTTATAACAGAACTAGAACCTTGTAATGCTTTTTCTAAATTAAGTGAGATTAATAGTAAAAGCAAAGCTTCTATACATATTGTCGATTTTCACGCCGAAGCTACTGCTGAAAAACAAGCTCTAGCATATGCTTTTGACGGAGAAGTAAGTGCAGTTTTAGGAACGCATACGCATATTCAAACCGCAGATAATCGCATATTAAAGAATGGTACAGCATATATTAGCGATGTGGGAATGTGTGGTTCTTATGATAGTGTAATCGGAAGTGAAAAGAAAGAAGTCTTAGAAAGATTTAGACTTGATGTAAAAACAAGGTTTCAAGTAGATGATAGAGCTGATATGTTTTGTGCAGTATTGTTGGATATTGATGACAAAACAGGTAAAGCTAAAAGTATTGAAAGGATTTATATTCATCCTTAAAAAGAATATAGGAGGGAAATATTATGACAGAAATTTTAAAAGTATCATCAAAATCAAATCCAAATTCAGTAGCAGGAGCTTTAGCTAATGTTTTAAAGGATCAAGAAAGTGTTGAAATTCAAGCTATAGGAGCAGGAGCTTTAAATCAAGCAATTAAAGCAGTAGCTATCGCTAGAAGCTTTGTCGCATCTTCAGGTAAAGATTTATCTTGTGTTCCATCTTTTGCAGAACTTGAAATTGATGGACAACCTAGAACGGCTATTAAATTGTTAGTTGTTTGTAAATAATTTTAATAAAAAAGTAAGAATTGACTGAGAATATGTTTTCCAGTCTTTTTTTATTTATAATAAATTAAATTTAGTGTATTATTTAATAGAGGTGAAACTATGGTAACAATTAACAATGTAACTAAAGTTTTTGGTAAAGATTTCAAAGCTGTTGATAATTTATCTTTAGAAATTAAAGAAAATGAAATATTTGGAATCTTAGGTCCTAATGGAAGTGGAAAAACAACTACTTTAAAAATGCTTACAGGTGTTTTAAGTATTGATAAAGGTGTTATCAAAATTAATGGAATTGACATTGAACAAAATCCTTTGGAAGCTAAAAAAGTCTTTGGTTTTGTTCCTGATTCTCCTGATATTTTTTTGAAATTAACAGGAATGGAATATTTGAATTTTTTAGCAAATGTTTATAAGGTTAATAAAGATGAAAAAGAACAAAGAATTTTAGATTTAGCAAATAAGTTTGAAATGAAAGAACATTTGATGAGTAAAATAGAAAGTTATTCTCACGGAATGCGACAAAAAATAGTCGTAATAGGAGCTTTGTTACATAACCCTAGTGTTTGGATTTTAGATGAACCTATGACAGGTTTAGATCCTAAATCCGCTCATACTTTAAAACAAATGATGAGAGAACACGCAGATAAAGGAAATAGTGTTATTTTTTCTACTCACGTTTTAGAAGTTGCTGAAAAAGTTTGTGATAGAATTGCCATTATTAATCACGGAAAGTTGCTCTTTTGTGGAACTTTAAATGAAATGAGAAATAAACTTGATGAAAATCAAAGTTTAGAGGAAATGTTCTTGGAGATGGTTCAAGATGTCTAATACTTTAAGTTTAACTAAAATTCTAATAAAAGGTATGTTTTCTACTTTAGAAGGAAAAAATAAAAAAAGCCGAATTATGATTTTTTTGTTTCTTCTTTTAATGATTGCTTGTTTTATACCTTTTTCTATACAAACTAAAGAACTAGCAATTTTTTTAGGAACAAGTGGAACTAATTTAATGATAGAAATGCTTGTGATTTTAAATACGATAATGATATTTATTATTTCTTTTGCAAGTAATTTAGGAATAGTTTATTTTTCTAAAGATAATGATGTTTTGCTTCATTTGCCGATTAAACCAAAAGAAATATTTTTTGCTAGAAATATCATTGTTATTATAAGTTGTTATTTTATTTCCCTGCTTTTATTTTTACCTTCAGCGATTGGAGCAGGAATTGCAATAAAGGTGTCTTGGTATTACTATGTTTTTATTGCTTTAGTAACTCTTATATTACCGATTATTCCTTGTTTTATTACCAGCCTTATAACTTTATTTTTGGTCAAATATTTAAAATTTGTTAAAAATAAAGATTTAATGACTTATTTAACTTTAGGAGTAGCTTTGCTTGTAGGAATAGGATTTTCTGTTGGTATGGATTATTTAATGCCTGTTATTGATGAAACAACAGATGTTTTTGCTCTTATTGAAAACTATAAATTGTTTACTAATAAATTAAGTATCTTTGTTCCTTTTACTATTCCCCTTATGAAAATGGCTAGTTTTGATACAAATATCACATATAAATTAATCTATCTATTTGGAATTGCTGGAATTAGCTCTTTTTTGATTTGCTTAGCAGGTTTTTTAGCAGACAAGATGTATTTTTCTGCTTTACTAAAAATAAACGGAAATGGCACAAAAAAAGAAAAATTTGATGAACTAAAATTTAGGAAAAAAGTTTCCAACAATAGTTTAAATAGTGTTTTGGTACAAAGAGAAATTAAAACCATTTTAAGAACACCAATTTTTATGGTCAATTTATTAATACCTATTATTTTTCCATTAGCATTATTATTAGTAATTATACCGATTTTTAATAGCATTAATAATAGTGATTTAATTAGTATTGTTTATTACATCAAAGATTATTTGATATTAGGAGCTTTGCTTGTTTCCCTGATTTGTTGCTTTGGTAGTTTTTCAAGCCCTGTGATGTATTCAAAAGACGGAAGTAGTAATAAAACAATGAATTATTTGCCAATTTCATTTATGAAGAATTTTCTTATAAAAGTTAGTATTTCTTCCCTGATTTCGATTATTCCTTATATTATTCTAATGGTAGTCCTTGAATTTTATTTACGTTTTGAAATTTTAGACCTTATTTATCCTTTTTGTTTAGGCTTATTATTTATCATTGCCATTAATTTTATTGGTTTATTTATAGATATTAATCGTCCTAAAATAAAATGGAATAGTGAAACAGAAGCTGTAAAAAGTAATTTGAATGTTTTTATTTATATGTTATTATTGATAATCTATGGAGTAATATGTTTCTTTATAGAAGAATTTGCCATTATTTTATTTATTGTTACCATAGGATTAATAATTACTTTGGTGTATAAAAATGAAAATAAATATATTGATAAACTAAGTTAGGAGTAGATGTATATGAAAAGATGTAATAGTTTACCTTGTTTAAAAGAAGCGGGAAAAAGAAGTAAGGCAGAAGTGGAATTTTTAACTAAAGAGTTACAAGTTTCTCCTTTTATGATAGAGTTCGGAAAAGGAAAAAAATACTATATAAGAACTTACGGCTGTCAAGCAAATGAAAGGGATAGTGAAACTCTAGCAGGTATTCTTTCTATTTTAAAATATGAAAAAACAGAAGATTATAATCAAGCAGATATCATTATTTTAAATACTTGTGCTATTAGACAAAATGCAGAAGAAAAAGTTTTTGGAGAAATAGGTTCTTTAAAAGCTTTGAAAAAGAACAATCCTAATTTAATTATTGGGGTTTGTGGCTGTATGGTACAACAAGAAAAAAGCGTGGAAATTATTTTGAAAAAATATCCTCAAATAGATATTATTTTTGGAACTCATAACATTGGAAGATTACCTTCTTTAATCGAAGAATGTTTAAAATATAAATCTAAAGTTATCGAAGTCTATTCTAAAGAAGGAGAAGTCATCGAAAATTTACCTATTCAAAGAGAATCAAAGTTAAAAGCGTGGGTAAACATTATGTATGGTTGCGATAAATTCTGTACTTATTGTATTGTTCCTTATACAAGAGGAAAAGAAAGAAGTCGTTTAATGGAAGATATTTTAAAAGAAGTAAAAGAATTAAAAGAACAAGGATATAAAGAGATAACTTTGTTAGGTCAAAATGTTAATGCGTATGGTAAAAATCTTGATAAAGGATATGACTTTGCAGATTTATTAGAAGAAGTTGCTAAAATTGGAATTGAAAGAGTAAGATTTACAACTTCTCACCCTTGGAATTTTACCGATAGAATGATTGAAGTTATTGCTACCTACGATAACTTAATGCCTTACATTCACTTACCTTTACAATCTGGTGATGATAATATGCTTCGTAAAATGAATAGAAGATATAATAGTGAAGAATATAAAAGATTATATGATAAAATTAGAAAAACAATACCTGATGTCGCAGTTTCTACTGATATAATAGTAGGTTTTCCTAATGAAACAGAAGAAGAATTTCAACATACTTTAGATATGGTTGATTATTGTCAATATGATAGTGCTTTTACTTTCATTTTTTCTCCAAGAGAAGGAACTCCTGCTGCTAAAATGGTTGACCAAACTCCTATGGAAGTTAAAATGGAAAGATTTAATCGTTTATTAGAAAAAGTTGCCAAATATTCTCATCAAAGAAATGAAGCTTATATTGGAAAAACCGTTAAAGTTTTAGTAGAAGGAACAAGTAAGAAAAATGATGATATTTTATCAGGATATTCTGAAAGTCAAAAATTAGTTAACTTTAAAGGAAATAAGGCTCATATTGGACAAATAGTTAATGTTAGGATTAATGAAATTACTTCTTGGACTTTAGTAGGTGAAGAAGTTGAATAGTATTTTAGAAGATGCTAAAAAACTAAACGAATTGATAAAAAAATCATCTTTATATTTAGAATATAAAAAATGTTTAGATTTAAAAAATAATTCCAAAGAATTACAAGAATTAGAAAAAGAATTACAAAAAGAAAAAGAAGAAATTTGTTTAAAAAAAGGAAATAAAAAAGATACTGAAAAATATTATCAAATTAAAAGTGAAATTGATAATTATCCTCTTATGATTAATTATAAAAATGCCTATGAAAAGTTTTATCTTTATTTGCAACAAATCGTAGAAATTATTAATCAAGAATTATGATTTATTAACATAAATGAGTTAAATAGTTTTTTTTATAAAATTATTATGTAATAATACTTGCAAAATAAGGAGATGGATAAGATGAGATGTAGAAAATGTGCATATGAAATTGGAGATGCTCGCATCTGTCCTGCTTGTGGAACAGACCAAGGACATATTAAACCTTATAAAAAACCTAAATTTGATAAAAAAGCCTTTTTTATCATTAAAACTTCGGGAAAAAATCATAAAAAAATTGTAAGAAATTTAATTATTAGCATTGCTTTATTGTTTTTAGCAATTCATATCATTAAAAATGTTGAAGGAGCTAATTCTACTATTTTAATTCCTGTCATTGTTCTAATCATTATTTATGGTATCGTTAATACTTATATGGGATATAAAAATCCTTCTATTGATAAGTCTTCTGAGTTTAAATTTAGGGCTAGATTTAGTACAGGATTATTGATTTTTTATATTGTCTTCTGTTTATCAACAGAGTTCTTGAAATTAATATAGAGGTGATAATATGGCACAAACAAGAAAATTTAAGTTTTTTGGAGAAACAAAAGTACCTTATTTTATCAACAGGTTATTATTTCCTAATGAAAGAATTGCCGTTGTTTTAAAAGCTTTTAGGGATACCCTTGTAGTAACGGATAAAAGATTTTTAATTATTAATAAACAATATTTATCAGGAAAATCAGTAGAATACGCGACATTCTTATATAAAAACATCATTAATTATTCTATTTCAACTCCAGGTTTAGTAGTGGATTTTGATGTTGATGTAGTCGTGAATTTTATAAATGGAGATGCTCTTCATTTTGAATTTTCCAAAGGAAATAAAATCGAACAATACATTTTCTTAATATACGATTTGATTTCAGCGGTAGTTGACAATCACCCATTTCACGCTGGAGTATTTAATCCTAAGTTATCTATTCAAGATAACAATGAACAATTCTTTGAATAATGAAAAAAGGCTAATTTGTATTTAGCCTTTTTAAATGCTTTTATCTAGGAAATATTGTTTTATGTTCGTTTGTTAATTCATCTATTCTTTCACGATACTTTTTAGAAAATGCGAAAGCGTCTTGAACATCTTGTATTGTATCAGGTGTATCAAAATCATTTCTATCAGATACGAATGGAATAGGGTTTTGAAAGTTAAGGTTAATATGCACCATTTCTAAACTTATATCACTGTTATTTAATAAAGAAAGAGTACACATAAGTCTCTCATCTTCATATTTGCATAGTTTAAATAATTTGTCAAAAGTTACTCCATATATGCGATAATCATAAAGAATTTTCAAATAATCATCTTCACTTACTGAAAGGGAAAGAAGTAATAGTACATCGTCGGGAATTCCTTTATCACTTAATTCATCTAAATAATTAATATTGTTCATTTTTTTAAAACTCCTTTTTCTTGAATTAAATTTTAGATGATAAAAAATGATTATTCAATAAAAGTAGGAAAGTTGTTGATTACTTTATAAAATATTTAATTCTTTGCTTATTTTATTAAAAATAGGAAGATTTCCTTGATAACTTTTTGGAGATATAGGAGAAGGGTGATATATTGGTAATATTTTGTAATTTCCTATTTGATATATTTTTCCTACAACATCAGAAAATTTATCAAATTTAAAATTAAGTAGTTTTTTGGTTGGAAATTCCCCTAAGGTAATAATTAGTTTCGGATTTAAAATAGATATTTGTTCTAACATATAATTTTTACAATTTGAAGCACAATATTTTAAATTTTTTCTTGCAACAGGATAACATTTAACGGCCTCTAAAAAAGTTGTTTCAAAGATATTTCTATTAATAATATCAAATAATTTTTGAAGTATAATTCCACTAGGTAAAACTTTACCATTTACATCTTTCCATAATTGAAAAGATTTTCGCCACCCGTTATTAGCAGGGGCTTCTCCTACTAAAACGATGTCATTGTTTTTTCCTAAAAACACGGTTGTTTTATTAGAAAATTTTTCTACTAAGGAATTACAAAGGTTACAATTAAATATCTCTTCATCAACACTTTTTAGTAAATCTTTGATTACTTTTTCTTTTAAAATCAAATACCTATTTTTAGTATCTTCAGTTAGTATTTGTTCTTTTTCGATTATTTTGTAAGAACTATAATCGATTTTATCTTTAAATTGACTGGAAGTTAAATCGATAATTTGTTGGTTAATTAAATTAAAATAATGACTTATATCATTGACTTTTATTTTGCAAATATCGCCACCCAAATAATCATTAACAATAAGAGAAGTTATGGCACACATACCGAAACATTTATTTTCTTCGCTCCATTTATCTTGAACTTTTGGATAGCATAAATCTTTAGAATAATTTTTAAATAATACTTCTTTTAAATCATTAATATTCATAGTAGTACCTCTTGCTATAATTAAAACAAAAAGTTACTTGTTTAACAAGAATATTTATTATTTTAAAAAGGAAGTTTTAACATAAAATATTTAATGAAATAAGGAATACTAATATTAAAAAAATATGTTATAATTTTTTGTAAAAGGGAGGGTATATGCAAGTTGAAAATTTAATAGCGTATTAGGCAACTATTAGGGGTTACAAATTGAAGTAATCCTAAAGAAGTTTTATTATCAGTTGAATTTTAGCAATTTGTATTGATTTAAAATTAGAGAAAAGGAGAGAATATATGTCTAATATTAAAATTTTTGAAAACAAAAAAATTAGAACTGAATGGAATGAAAAAGAAGAAGATTGGTATTTTTCAGTCGTTGATGTAATTACAGTTTTAACTGATAGTGTTAATCCAACAGCTTATTGGAGAAAATTAAAACAAAGATTAAAAGAAGAAGGTAATGAAACCGTGACAAATTGTCACACTTTGAAAATGAAAGCACTTGATGGAAAAATGAGATTAACAGATGTAGTAAATACAAAAGAGTTATTACGTTTAGTTCAATCAATACCTTCCCCAAAAGCAGAGCCATTTAAAGTTTGGCTAGCACAAGTTGGAAGTGAAAGATTTGATGAAATCGCAGACCCTGAAAAAGCAATATTACGAGGTGCTGATTTTTATCGTGCTAAAGGTTATACAGAAGGTTGGATAAATCAAAGACTTCAAACTATTGAAATGCGAAAAGAATTGACTGATGAGTGGAAAAATCGTGGAATTGAAAAAGAAAAAGACTATGCAATACTAACCGATGAGATGACAAAAGCTTGGAGTGGACTTACCATTCAAGAATATAAAAATGTAAAAGGTTTAAAAAAAGAAAATTTACGTGATAATATGACAAACATTGAACTAGTCTTAAATATGCTTGCTGAAGTTACAACTACCGCCATTTCCAAACAAGAAAGCCCAACCACTTTTGAACAAAGTAGAAAAATTGCTCATCGTGGTGGTAATGTCGCAAGTGATGCAAGAAAAAGATTTGAACAAGAAACAGGGAAAAATGTTATCTCTCCCCTTAATGCTAAAAATAAAAAATTATTAGAAATTAAATCAGAAGATAAGGAGTAATATATGAAAATAATTTATGTTCATCACGCTTTAAGAGATTTAGGAAATCCTCCAAGTCAAGAAGATGATATTTTGCCACTTGGAGTAAAAGATGCCGAAATTACAGCGGAGTTATTGAAAATAATGTCCGTTCATTCAAAGTTTAAAGCGATTTATACTTCTCCATATTATAGGTGTAAAAAGACTGCAGAAATTATAAACAAGCATTTGAATTTGCCAATTTATGAAGAACCAAGATTTAATGAATTTAGTAAAGTTTTTCAAGTTTTACAAAAGGAAAAAAGTATAACAAAAACTGAAAGTTGGATTGATTGTCAAATTAGAATAAGAGATGCTATTAAAGATATTGTGAATAAATATGACGATAACGATACAGTCATTTGCGTAACAAGTGGTGTTAATATAACTGCTTTTATCAGTCTAGCGTTTAAAATGCAGCCAAGTGAGCATTTGCCATTTCCTTTGGTGCCAAGTTGTTCTCCGATTGGTTTTGATATAGACAAAGATTGTTTTTAAAGATGTTTTTTTATATAGATGTTCCCGCTAAAATGTCTACAATTAAATTTCAGGTATTGATTTTTTAATAATTATTGCATATACTATGTTTATCAAGCAGAGAAATCTGCAGAAACTAGGTCAATCGCCTAGTTTTTTTTCATAAACTTTTTTATGTAGAAATGGTGTCTTTTTTTAATTGAATGACAACCTATATTATGAATTTTATCAATAGGAACATTTTTAATTACATCTTTTGTTACGCCACTTAAATTAGGCAAAATCATTTGTTTGCTGAGAGCAAAAAAATATTAAATGTAAAAATGTTCCTGAAATGTTCCCAAGACTTAGCAAAAAATATAAAAACCTCTTATAAAATAAGAGGCTATTTACAAAATGGGGCGATTGATGAGACTCGAACTCACGAAGTGTCTGGTTCACAGCCAGATGTGTTAACCCCTTCACCACAACCGCCATAACTAATGCTTTTATATAATAACTTGTTTTTTATTAAAAGTAAAGAAAAGGTTTTAAAAAGTTAGTTTTTGTCTATAATGTGTCTTAATATTTTTTTTAGCTTTTTAGAATTATGTCTTACATATTCTTGTTTAGTATCTAACAAATCTTTATAAATAATTCTTTTATTTTCATTATATTTCACTGGAAAAGAATTTTTTTTAGCATATTTTTCTTTTTGTTTTAAAGATAATTCCTTTTTGTTAGCGATTACATAATCTACTTTACCTATTTTCTTTTCAATAAAATTCAAGTGGCTTAAAACATCATAATTATCCGTTTCATTTGGTTCGGTCATTATGTTGCATATATAAATGATTTTTGCTTGGCTTTTCTTAACTAGTTGTTGGACAGTGGTGTCTGCTAGAACCGCACCTACACTTGTATATAAACTTCCAGGTCCAATAATGATAGCGTTGGCCTTTTTTAGACTATTAATAATATTATTTGTTAAAGATACCTTTTCTTGATAAAATACATCTTTTATCTTTTTGTCTTTTTTAGGAAGCAAATGTTCTTTTTTTTCTACCGTGTTATCTTGATATCTAGCCCAAAGGTCAATGTATTTGTTATATAAAGGCAATATTAAAATATTACTTTGAAATTCTTTTTTTAGTTTTATCATTGTTTCTTCTAAAGAATATTTTTCTAATAGAGAAAGCAACATTAAATTTCCTAAACTAACATTTTTTTCTTTGTGTAAACTATCAAAACGATAATCAAACATTTCTTTTAGTAAGGGAAAACTATCTAATGATGAAGTAAAATTTCTTCGAATATCTCCAAGAGCAGGAACATTAAATTCTTCGATTAGTTTTCCTGTATGTCCCCCACTATCAGATGTAGATACTAAAGCAGTTAGATTATAATCTTTTTCTTCCTTTAAAGCTTCGACAACAGCAGACAAACCGTGTCCACCACCTAAAATTAGAATATTTTGCATTTTTTCACCTAATACATATTATGCTTTTAGGTGAAAAATGTTATATTTTCTTTTTAAAAATTTTAATTACTCTTAAATCATTTTTATACCAATACTTAAGTGATTTGTTTTTCTTGTTGTTATTCATTAAAAAACGATTTAAACATAAATTGTTGTAACAATCCGCGATAACTAAAACATTTAGGTTGTTTAATTCTGTTTTTGTTAATGGATTTTCTTTTTGATATACTTCTAAGAAATATTCATATAACTCATTAGCAAGTTTTTTGTCTTTTAAGGTAAAGATAACATTGTTAATTACCTTAACGACATCGATTAAACGATAACTAACTCCAAAGTTATCAAAATCTACTAAGGTTGCTTTATTATTGTTTCTAATAATATGTCCTAAGTGTAAATCTCCGTGGATTAGTTGTTTTTTCATTTCTTTGTTATTTAGTCTTTTTATTTTATCTAAACACATAGCAATGTCTTCATTCCATTTATTAGGAATTATTTCATTATATTTTTTAAGATTATTTTTTAAATTAGGAAAAGAAATATTTTTAACTTCTTCTTTGTAATCAATAGTTTTCAATTCATTGAGGGAAGCCACGATTAAATCAATATCTTCTTTGGTTATTTTAACTTCTTCTTGTAACAAGGAATTTCCTTCTACATAGTCCATAACCATAACATATATTTTTTCATTATTATCCAAAATTATT
The DNA here is from genome assembly GCA_964442785.1 of uncultured Erysipelotrichaceae bacterium. Lineage (GTDB taxonomy): Bacteria > Bacillota_I > Bacilli_A > RFN20 > DUOF01 > SIG223. Next base: position 36,975 of record CAYTZW010000004.1, on the reverse strand, counting down.
TTTAAAATTTCTTTGTTTTTTTGTTTTAAAATTTTTGGATTTTTCTTTAAAGAAGATTGAATAATGCGATATTTTTCAATGAAACTTTGTATTTCTTTTTCACCTTTATGTTGATTAAAAACTCTAACAAAATATTTTTTATTTTCACAATTAATAGCAAAAGAACAATTATTATAATCTTCGTAAATAAGGTTACTACTTTGATATTCTTTTAACTTATATTGTTTGCAAATGAATTTGCTTAATTTTTCTAAATCTAAACTAAGATTTATATCGTATTCAGTATTTTCCATAGTACAGCTCCTCTTAATAAAAATTATAACAACATAAGCAAAAGTTATCAATCAAAAATACTTTGAGTGAGAATATTTACATCTATTTCAAAATTAATTGTGTTTTCTTCTATTTTTATCTCTTTTTTATAATACCTTTTATAATGGTCTTTGACATTAAAAATATCGAGGTTATTTTGATATGAAATATCACTTAAAGTTTGTAATTGTTTTAATATTTTGTCTTCTATTTTTTCTTTTATTTGTTCTTGATTTAATTTGTCTATATTATCATATATTAAAACCGATACTTTTAATTTATAAAGCATTTTTTCTTCTTGATATTTCGTGGTTGAAGATACCTTTTTCACTCCATAACTGAGATTGTCTACATTATCATCTATATCACTTATTTTTTGAAGCCATTTAAAACCTTCTATTTTATCTTTTGAAAAACATTTAAATTCTTTATTTAAAGAAATAAAACATAATTCTTTTACTTCATATATTTTCTTTTCTTCGAGTTTATCTTCATCAATGGATTCTTGTTTAATGCTTTCTGATTGAATGCTTAACATAGGAAGATAGGTAGTTCTTCCACTGAAAAGATTATTGGCGGAAGTTATTAAATTTATAGGTTCACACAGACTATTCATTTCTTCAGAACTTGGAAAATTCAGGGAAGAAAAATAAGGACTAGCATTCATAAAAGTTTTAACCGAATAGATATCTTCGATTTCCTTGTCAGTTAAATACACCCATATTTTTAAGTTGTGATTTGGATTTTGAATAAACATTTGGATTATTTGCTGGTAACTTATATTTGTTTCTTTAAAGATGTTTTGACTTAAGACAAGGCTTTTCAAATGGACAGGAGAAAGACTTTGTTGTTCTCCTATTCTTAATTTTTGGATAGCTTCATTGATAGTTTTTCCATTTGTTTTAATAAGTAATAAATTAGGAAATAAGGTAGAACTTGTTTCAAAATTAACATTTGCTAAAGGATTAGTTATTAAGGTTGTAATTTCAAATTGTTCATTTTTGTAATCAATAGCAATAGAATCTGGAAACCAATAAGAAGTGAAAGATACTGATTTCAAACAACCACTTAAAACAGTTGTTAATAAACTTATTATGATTAAATTAAATATTTTTTTCATTTTTAATTCCTTCTTTCTTTTTGAAAATATTTAAAGGAGCAAAAGGATACAAATAAGGAACTCCAAATGAATCTAAACTTGCAAGATAAATAAGGACAATTAATGATGAAAATGCAAAACCTGTTAAACCCCAAAAAAGAGAAGCAAAGCCTATTAATAACCTTGATAAAGTAAATCCTACATTAAAACTATTGTTGTTAGAAATTGCATAATTGCATATTAAAATAAGAGAAATGCTAATTAGAACAAAAGGAGAAAATAATCCAGTTTCTACTCCAATTCGGGAAACTACTAAACTACCTAGAATTATAATAGTACTTCCTAAATGAGAAGGTAATTTGCTTCCTGCTAAACGGAACATTTGAAAACATAGTTCTGCAATAGGCATTTGAATAGCAAAAGGTAAGAAAACACCTTTACTTCCACCATAAATATTAGTTAGTAATAAATATGGTAAAAAATCAGGGTGGTAACTAACTATTGATACAATAAGTCCACCTAAGAAAACAGCAATAAATAAGCAAATATAAGTTAAAACTTTTTCAAAAAAGTAAGTGTATTTATTTTCTTGCATTGAATAATGAATTGAAATGATAGATTCTAAAGTAGTAGGGCCTACCAAAGCAGTGGGTAAACCATCTATGAAAATAACAAATTTTCCTTTTTCTAAAGAATTTAAGCAATAATCAGGTTTGAAAATGGTATTTATAAGAGGAAATATAGAATTGTGTTTTGTTTTTGTTAGTTCATTGCTGATACAAGAAATATTAGTAGCACTTTCCAGTTTTAGTTTGGTAAGTCTACTTTTTATTTCCTCTAATAAATGATTTTCAATTCTACCTTCTAAATATAAAACATTGCACCTTGTTTGTGTTTGAGTTCCTATTGTGGTTTCATAAATCCTTAAATTATTATTTTTATAGCGGTACATTAGTAAACCAACATTGGTATCAATATTTTCGACAAAACAATCTTGTACTCCAACGGTGGTAATATCATTTACGGAAGGAGCAGGAACTCTTTTAGGAATTTTAGCTAATTTAAAAGTCCATATTTGATTATTTATTGTCATACAAATATAACCAGAATACAGTTTTTCATCTATTTTCGCATAGGTGATATTTTCAATCTTTTCTAGGGAAAGAATATTTGGAAAAGTTTTGTTTAGAATAAAAGTTTCTAATTTAGGGAGAAATTCTTTTTCTAGTTCGACAATATCAATTAGTGATTCTATATAAAAAACGAGTACTTTTTTCTTTCCTACAATAATTGTTTTGATTTTAATGGCATTATTTGGCTGATAATACTTAATTAATTGTGCTACGGATACCTTCATTTTCTCTTTTCCTGCCTTTCTTTATGATAAAAAATAACAAAAAGGAAATAACGATAATAAGAATTAAAGAACAGTCAAATAGGTCATCTATTATATCTATATAAATGCTGTAATTAGAAACTAAAAGATAAGAAAATAAACCTATTATTGTTAAAAATACCAAGGTTATTATTTTTCTTGTATTTGCCCATATTTTATTGAAGATATGAGTTGAAAAAGATAATCTTTGGAAGCAAAGGAAATAGATGTAAATAAAAGGTAAAAAGCCTAAATTTTCAGCTACTCTTTCAATTCCAGCAATTTTCCAACTTTCATAGTAAGGATAAGGAATTATCGTTAATAAGTTACCGAATGTTCCTGTTAATACGGTTGCTTCATAAATTCCAAATAAGGAAAAAATACTGATGAAAAGAAATAAAGTTTTTTTGTTTATTTTGTCCGTTATATTATCAGAAACTAAAAATAAAAGAGCAAATTCAAAAAGATAAAAAAGTAACATTAAAACAATTTTTAGATTTTCAATAAAATTAGATTGAATTCCTATTAAGTTGAAAAATCTAATTTTAGTTCCTGTGAAAATATAAAAAATATTTATAAACAAACAATAAAATAAAATTATTATCGATAGAGCATTTGAAGTAATTAGTCCTTTTCGGGATACATAAAAAACGGTTAAAAGAAGTGAAAATATTAAAAAAATCAAAGAAAAAGTATTGTAATAAAAGGTTACTAATACGGAACTTGTTATCTGTAAAGTCATTGTTGCAGTAAAGATAAGATAAACGGAAACCATTATTTTGATTAAAAACAATAAGGTCATATTATAACTTTTGCTAGCTAATAAAGTTAAAGTTCGTTTTCTAACATAATTTAAAGGTTTACTTAAAAAGAAAAGTAAAGGAAGTAAAATATTAATAATAACTATTCCATAGTAACATTTATCTCCATATAAAGAGTAAAGCCTAGTTAAAACAACTCTATTGATAAAAAAATAATAGCTTAAAAAGAAAAAAAGCAAATAATGAAAGGTATTTCTACTAAGTTTTTCCATTTTTCTCACCTTAGTTTAATATGGACATTTTTAAGAATTATATAAGAAAATTTTAAGAAAAAGTTGAGACCAATTTTCTTTAAAATTATATTAAAATAATATTTGAGGTGAAATGATGAATAATTTGATAATTTTAGTAGGAAAGGTATGTGATGTTGATGTTGTTAATAACTCTTTTGTTTTAAAAGTTAACAGAACTTGTAAAGAAGAAAGTTTAGAGGAAGATTACTTTGTTTGTGAAACTTGGAAAGGTATGTATTCTTATCTTAGTGCATACATTAATAAGGACGATGTTATTTTGATTAAAGGAAAAATAGTAAAAAAAGCTAATGATTTTGTTATAAAAGTTGATGAATTTTCTTTAATTCAGCGGACAAATAAAAAAATAAGTGCATAATTGATAACTTTTTGTTAGAATGTATATGCTATAGGAGTGATTTTATATGGGCCATATCATTAAATTTTTCAGGTCATATTTGTTCTGTGGAATTTATTTAATGTTTACTTATCCCAAGATAAACAAATTAATAAAACATAAAGATAAATATTCTTTTGAATATAGATATAACTACGCTAGAAAAAAAATAAATACTTTGATGTCTTTACTAAAAGTTAAAATTGAAGTTACAGGATTAGAAAATATTGAAGGAGAAGATAAAGTATTAATTGTTCCAAATCATAATTCATATACAGATGCTTTAATATTAGCCTTAATTGTCGACAAACCTATTATTTTTGTAGCTAAACAAGAAACGGCTTCACAACCTTTTATTGGAAAATTTTGTCGCTTAATTGATGTTTTATTCCTAGATAGAAATAATTTAAGACAATCTTTAACAGTAATTAATACTGCCAAAAACTTATTGAATGAAAATCAATGTGTAGCTATTTTTCCAGAAGGAACACGTAACAAAAGCAATTCATACTCATTATTAGATTTTAAAGCTGGAACTTTTAAAACCGCTATGGACACAAATAGTACTATTGCTCCTATTGTTATAAAAGGAAGTAAAGATATTTTAAGTTCTTCAATTAAGAAAAACTATTTAATTAAGATAGAAGTTTTAAAAGCTATAAAACCTAATGAATATCAAGAATTGACAAGTATTGAACTTTCTCAACAAGTTCACGATTTAATGGAAAATAAAATAAAAGAAATCTAATGTTTTATCAGTGCTGAAATAATATATTTTAGCACTTTTTATCTTTTTATTAGAAAAAAGGAAGTATGAAAATGGAAATAAAAGAAATAAATGAAAGATATTATGAAGAAGTAAAAGACTTACTTGTAGAATTACAAGAATACATAGTTGAAATTGATAACTTTAAATTGAATATTATTTCAAAAGAATATCGAGAAAAGTATTTTGAATATATGATAGAAGATTGTAAGAAAAATGAAGGAAAAGTTTATGTGGCAATAGAAAATGAAAAGGTTATTGGAATGATTGCAGGATTTGTTCAAAGTTATGATAAAAGAGATAAACTGGATTATGCTTGTCCTAAAAAAGCTCTTGTCGCAGAACTTGTAGTTAGTAAAAATGCTAGAAGTAAAGGAATAGGAACTAGTTTGTTAGACACTTTAGAAAAATATTTTATATCAATAGGCTGTAAGTATGTTCAAATCGAAGTTTTTGCTCCAAATGAAACCGCTAAAAGTTTTTACTATAAACAAGGATATCAAAATAGAATGTTATCCTTATTTAAAAAACTCTAAATTATTAGATAAGATAAGTTTTTATAAAATAAAAAGTGCCAAATTTAGCACTTTTTAATTATCTTTTATTATTGTCTAAAGAATTTTCAAATTTTAGTCTTTCTGTTTTAAAAGGATAATAAAGATAAGGGCAGTTTTCCAACTTAGAAATTATTTTATTTAAGTTTTCTTTTAATTCTTCAAGTATTAATTTACAATCAGTAGCAGTAGTAGAAGAATATGCTGCTGCTTCATTGAAAGCAATAGAATAAATACCTTCTGATATCATTGTTTTTAAATAATAAGCATTTTTATATAACGCATTGGCCTCGGTAGAAGTGATTTTTTTAAAATCTATTTCTAAAAATTTGCAGTTAAATTCCATATAACATTTCAATAGTTCTAAAGTGTGAGATTGAACGCTATTTACTGCTGATGATAATTGAATATTCTTAATTTGAACCATTAAGTCCATTAAATTTTTATATTCATTTGCTGTCATAATTAATATTTTTTTCCCTTTTTTATATTATTTGCTACTTCTTCATAGTGTTTTTTCATACTTGAAATTTCATAATCTAATTTTAAAACTTCTTCTTTTAACATTGCTTTTCTGTTTTGTTTTCCTTTTATTTTTTCTTCGATAAGATTAAGCCTATTTTGTTCTATCATATCCCATATTTCATCATCTATTTTTTTTAAGGCTTTCTTTAAATTTTCATCATCTTTAAGAAGATGTGGTTCATTAAATTCAACATTGTTTTTGCTGAAATCGGCAAGTCTAAATTTTGATTGGTCGTATATATCAAAGTTTTTGATAGTATCTATTGTAAAATTTCCATTGACAACTTGCATAGCATATTTTTTGGTATTAAGAAGTTCTAATGTGTTAATGACAGTACCGCTTATTTCTATTTCTGATAGGTATAAATGGTAAATGTAGCCGATATTTTGGTCTTTATCTTCTTCAACAGAAACTTCCCAATTATATACAGTATATTCATTTAACCTTTTTTTGTATAAATGAACATAGTCATATAAAGAAATATCAAAGGCTTCCCTTTCTTCGTGTAATTCTTCATTTAATTTCTCAATATACCAAGTATTAACTTGTTGAGAACCGTGTTTTCCTGAAAAATCTTCAAGAACAGAATTGTCAATTTTATTGGAAATAAGTTGTTCACGAATATTCTCAACCTTTTGTAATTTTTTTAATCTTTCGTATTGTTTTTTTAATGTTTCAGACATTAATAGTCACCTCTTTGGTGGTATTTTAAAATAAAACATATTTTTAAGAAATGATAAAACCTTTATTTGTGGAAAAGATTATTGATTAGTATATGATATTTAATTAAAAGTAAATATTGTTTAAATAAATAAAAGAATTAAGAAGTTTTAAACAAATGAGTGAAACTAAAAATATTTTATTGAAAGAAAATTATTAATGTGTTAACATATTCAAGAACTTACTTTGAACGGAAAGAATAGTTCAAGGCGGAAGGAGAGATTGCAATGAAAAAAGATATTCACCCAGCATATCATAAAGTTACTGTTAAATGTGTAACTTGTGGAGCTGAATTCGAAACTGGTTCAACTGCTACAGAAATTCGTGTTGATTCCTGTTCTAATTGCCATCCATTTTTTACAGGAAAGAATAGACATCACTCTGCTGATGGTAGAGTAGATAAATTCTTGAAAAAATGGAATAAAACATCTAGCAAATAAAATAGACCACAAGGTCTTTTTTTATTTCTAGTAAACAATATTAAAAAATGTTATAATTTTTGGTGTTGGAGGGGAAATTAATGTACCATTTATATAATAAAGGTTGGATTGAAGTTATTTGTGGAAGTATGTTTGCAGGTAAATCAGAAGAATTAATTAGGAGAATAAATACTTTGCTTTTTGCAAAACAAAATGTTCTTATTTTTAAACCTTCAATAGATAATCGTTATAGTGAAGATGAAGTTGTTACTCATAATGGTAATAAAACAAAATGTTATAGTATTTCTTCTTCTAGCGAAATTTGTAAATATATTAATAAAGATATTGATGCTGTGGCGATTGATGAAGTTCAGTTTTTTGATGAAGGAATTGTTGATGTTTGTAATGATTTAGCTGATAAAGGAATAAGAGTTATTGTTGCAGGTCTTGATATGGATTATAAAGGAAAGCCTTTTGGACCAATGCCATATTTGTTGGCTTGTGCTGAGTTTGTAACTAAGTTAACTGCTGTATGTACTAAATGTGGAGCTCCTGCGACAAGAAGTGAAAAAATAGATTTATCAAATACTGATGTCGTTGATGTTGCTGCACAAGATAAATATACTGCTAGGTGTCGTCGATGCCATAGTAAAAGGAGAGATTAAAATGGATAAAATGTTTGACAGATTAGACGCTATCGAACATCGTTATAATGAGTTAAATGAGAAGATGTTAGACCCTTCTTTGTTTTCTGATATCAAAAAATATACCGAAATTGCTAAGGAAGCGGCTAGTTTAAAAGGAACTGTTGAAGTATATCAAGAATATAAAAATGTTTTAAAACAAGAAGAAGAAGCCGAAATATTAAAAGAAGAACCTGATGTTGATATCGTAAATATGGCTTTAGAAATATTAGCTACTTCTGAAGCAAAAAAAGAAGAATTGGAAGAAAAATTAAAAATTCTTTTATTACCTTCTGATCCTAATGATAGTAAGAACGTTATTGTTGAAATAAGGGGAGCCGCTGGTGGCGATGAGGCTAATATTTTTGCAGGTGATTTATTTAGAATGTACACTTATTATGCTGAAAAAAATGGTTGGAAATTAGAAATATTAGAATCTTATCCTTCAGAAAGAGGAGGTTTTGCGTTAATTTCTTTCTCTTTAAAAGGAGATATGGTTTATTCAAAAATGAAATATGAATCTGGGGCTCATCGAGTTCAAAGAGTACCTAAGACAGAATCACAAGGAAGAATACAAACCTCTACGGCAACCGTTATTGTTATGCCTGAAGCAGATGAAGTTGATGTTGAAATTAAAGAGGCAGATATAAGAATTGATACTTATAGGTCTAGTGGTGCTGGAGGACAACATATCAATAAAACCGATTCAGCGGTAAGAATAACTCACTTTCCAACCGGAATTGTAGTTACTTGTCAAGACGGAAGAAGTCAAATTGAGAACAAAGCTCAAGCAATGCTAGTTTTGAAAACTAAAATCTATGACAAGATTTTAAGTGATAACGAAAAAGCTAGAGGCGATGAAAGAAGAAGTAAAATTGGTACTGGAGATAGAGCCGAAAAAATCAGAACTTACAACTATCCTCAAAACAGGGTTACTGACCATAGAATTGGGTTAACTTTACAGTCTTTGGAATATGTAATGGACGGAGATTTAGATCCTATTATTGATAGCCTTATTAATGAAGACCAAAAATTAAAATTAGAAGGGTCTGGTTTATAATGCTAGGTAGAGATTTATTTTTAAACATTAAAAAGGTAATCAATGATAATGATGATGAATTAAGTGCTATCAAAATTCTTTTTTCCTACGTTTTAAAAAAAGACTTTGCTTTATGTTTAGATAGTGAAATCAATGAAATTGATGCTAGCATTATCAAAAATTATTGTAGCGAGTATTTAAAAGGAAGACCTGTTCAATATATAACGAAAGAAAGTTATTTTTTAGATGAATTGTTTTATGTTGATGAAAGAGTTTTAATACCACGTTTTGCTACAGAAGAAGTATTATTAAAAGCTTTTGAAAATATTGATGATAACATTAATACTATTGCTGATATTGGTTGTGGAAGTGGGGTTATTGGTTTAACAGTCAAGAAAACCTATCCTAATAAAAGAGTTATTGCCACCGATATTAGTGAAAAAGCTTTAGAAGTTGCTTCTATTAATAAAGAAAGACTTGATTTAGATGTTGAATTATTACAAGGAGATTTATTAAAACCTCTTATTGATAGACAAATAAAGGTTGATATGATTATTTCTAATCCACCTTATATAAATGAAAATTATCCTTTAGATAAAAGAGTTAAATATGAGCCTTCTTTGGCTTTGTTTGCAGGAGAAGACGGCTTGAAATTTTATCGAAACATCTTAGAAAATTGTTTGCAAGTTTTAAATCCTAAAGGTGTTATCGTTTTTGAAATAGGATATGACCAAAAAGAAAAAATGGCTAAATTAATTGTGGATATTCTAGGAAATAAAGTGAAATGTTCTTTCTTTGAAGATTTAGACGGCAATGACAGAATGGTTGTTATAAAATTTGCATAAAAAATAAATAGAAGGTAACAATTTAACAAGGGTGAAAAAAATGAAAAAGTTTTTATCTTTGTTTGTTGTTACTTTTTTTAGTGTAGTAGGTATTTCTAATCAATCTTCTAATGATTTTTCCTACAAATATGAAGTTGTTGCTTCATCTAATTCAACTTCTGATATTTTGCAAATTTATAAAGTAAAAGAAAGTTTGATTAATAAATATGAACTATTAGCGTTTAATGTTGATAGTTCTTATCATAAAGAAGTTATTATTGATAATTTGAGTAGTTTTAATGTTTGTGATAATTGTATTGCAAAGTATGAAAATGAAAAAATCGTTGTTTATATTGGAGAAGGAAAAGGTAAAAGAGTATCAGGAGATTTAAGAAAAAACAGCTGTGATACCACTCCTGTAAGAGTTCAATTTTTCTTTTCTAAGTATTTTCAGTAATTTTAATAAAAAATTAAATAGATATATTGTTTATTTAATGCTAAAATAATAGGCAAGTAGGAGTGGTTAAATGAATGGTTCTGATAGAAGAAGTATTGCTTATGCTTTGGAATTAGGATTAGAAGTAGTCATTTCTCTTGTCTTTCCTATTTTATTAGGAGTTTATATAGACAAAAAAATGAATATTTCTCCATTTGGAACGATTACGTTTACTATTCTTGCCATTGGCTGTGCCTTTGGAATTTTGTATAGATTTGGGGTGAAAACTAGATGGGATTTAAGAAAATAGATATTGTAAATATTATTTTATTAATAGTTATAGGTCTATTTATTTTTGTATTTAGCTATCCTCATTTCCAATTTATTCTAGGTTGGTTAGTTGGTGGGGTAGTTGGAATTGTTGATTTTTTACTTATTAGATTTAGTTTAAATCAACCTTTCGTTATTAAATCTAGCCGTTACTCTACTTGTAAAAGAATTAGGTATATTATGTTAGCAATTACTTTTGCTTGTTGTGCTATTTATCCTAAAATTATGAATGTTATTTGTGCTTTATGTGGGTATTTAGTCAATAAAGTATCTATTGTTCTTTGTGAAGGTTTTAAAACAAAAAAAGGAAGTGTAAATGAAAATGATTATGCTAAGTAGTTTTTGGAAATCAATAGTGAATTTTTATAACAAGTATCCTTTGTCTTCGGGTGCTAAATCAACTTTGATAATATGTGTAGTAATTGCTATTTTTGCTATTGTCGTTGGTCATTTTATTAAAAAGGCTGACCCAATGGAAAGAGAGCAATCCAAGATGCTATTTATAGGACATTGGTTTGCAGAAAAAGTTGATAATTTTGTTTTAGAAAGAATGGGACCTGATTTTAGATATTTGACACCTTATTTTATGTTTGTCTTCTTATATCTTCCTGCATCTTTCTTGTTAGGATTGTTAGGTTTAGAGGCTCCTGCTTCTGCTTGGGTATCTAATTTATGCTTAGCGATTGGAACTTTTATTTTTATCCACGTTACTGCAATTAAATATCGTAAAGGAAGATATTATCAAAGATATTTCTCAGTAGATAATGATAGTGCTTTCAATATTGCTTTGAACTGCTTATTTACTCCAATTAATGTGGCAACAGTTGTTGTTCCTATTGTTTCTTTATCTTTTAGGTTATTTGGAAACGCTTTGGCAGGAACTATTATTATGACAATGATTTACTCTGCAACTTATATTATTTCTAGTAAAGTTGTCGGATTAGGAACTTTAGGTTTATCTATCGTTTTAGGTCTTACCATTATTTTATTAATTGTCAGACAAATTGTAAAAAATAAAAAATTTAAAATTACTCCATTTATGTGGATTATGATAGTAGTCTTTGCAATTACTATTCTATATTCTGCATTTGGACTTGAATTTAATTTTGTTGGTGTCTTTGTGGCTCCATTCCTACATTTGTACTTTGATTTATTCGGTACATATATTCAAACTTTGGTATTTACTTTCTTATCTTCTATCTTCATTTCAGATGAAGTAGTCGAAGGTTAGAAGAAAAAATACAAAAATCATATTAAGGAGGTTAAAAAAATATGGAAAAAGGATTGATGGCAATCGGAGCAGCACTTGCTGTATTTACAGGATTTTCTCAAGGTTTAGGAGAAGCTAGAGTTGCTGCACAAGCGATTGAATCTATGGCAAGAAACCCTGAAATGGAAGGTTCAATTAGATCTACTATGATTATGGGTATTGCTTTAACCGAAACAACTGGTATTTATGGATTAGTTGTTGCAATTTTAATATTGTTTGTACTTTAATGATTTTGTTAATAGAAAGGGAGGTTGGTTAAGTGATGAATTTTCTTTCAATAAGTGATGCAATCAAAAAATTAGATGTTGGAAATCGTATTTTTCCTTCTATTCAAGATGTATTAACTCAACTTTTAGCAACCTTAGTTGTGGTCTTTCTACTAGCAAAGTTTTTATGGAAACCTGCTAAGAAATATATAGATGCTAGAAAAAATTATGTAAAAAATAATTTAGAAGAAGCTGAAAAGAAAAATTCTGAAGCAGGCGAATTATTGCAAACTGCTCAAGAAAAGATTGACAGTAGTGAAGATGAAGCTGTTGCAATAATTGAAAATGCAAAAAAAGAAGCTCAAATAGAGGCTGACAAGATTATAGAATCAGCAAATAAAACTGCTAAGGAACGTGTTGAACAAGCTAATATGGAAATAGAAAGTGCTAAACGTGAATCCTTAGAAGATATTAGGAAGGAAATTATCGATGTTGCGATGTTAGCTGCTGGTAAAGTAGTTGAAAGGGAAATTGATAGCAAAGATAATGATAAATTTCTTCGTGATTTTGTAAAGGACATTACAAATGAGTAAACTTGCAAGAAGATATTCTATTGCCCTTTATGAATTGGCAGAAGAAGAAAATAAATTTGCTGAATATCGAAATGAAGTTAAGTCTTTGATTGAAATTTGGAATGAAAATAAGCAATTAAAAGATTTTTTGTCTAATCAATTAGTTTCTAAAGATGATAAAAAGTCATTTTTAGATGATGTTTTTAAAGGAAAAATTAGTGAATACATTCTTTCTTTTATGAAAATTATTATTGATAAGGGCAGAGCAGCATATCTTGGAGAAATTCTTAAAGATTTTGATGCATTAGGAAATGAAAAACTAAATATTAAACAAGGTATTTTATATACTCCAATGGATTTAAGTAAAGTTCAAGTAAAAGAAATTGAAGAAGCTATTGGAAAGAAAATTAATGAAGAAGTTCATTTAAAAGTTATTAAAGATACTAGTTTAATTGCTGGTATAAAAGTAGTTGTCAATGATAAGATTTTTGATAATTCAATTTCTTATAAGTTGACAGAATTAAGGAATACGCTAAGAAAGGTTGGTGATGCATAGTGGAAATTAGACCAGATGAAATATCTGAATTAATTAAAACTCAAATTAGAAGATATGAACACAAAATGGATTCTTCTGATGTAGGAAGTATTGTTTCTGTCGGAGATGGTATTGCAACTGTATATGGTTTAGATAAAGCTATGTATGGTGAACTTTTAGAATTTCCAAATAATGTTTTTGGAATGGTATTAGGACTTGAAGAAGAACACGTCAGTGTCGTTCTTATGGGAGACGGTTCTTTGCTTAAAGAAGGCGATCAAGTCCGTAGAACAAATAGGGTTGTTGAAGTACCTGTTGGAGATGCTTTGTTGGGTAGAGTTGTTAATGCTTTAGGAATGCCAATCGATGGCTTAGGTGAAATTAAAGCAGAAGGTTATATGCCTATCGAAAAAATTGCACCTGGTGTTATGACTCGTCAAAGTGTTAATACTCCTTTGCAAACAGGTATTACAGCAATAGATTCTATGATTCCTATTGGACGTGGTCAAAGAGAGTTAATTATCGGCGACCGTCAAACAGGAAAAACGACTATTGCAATAGATACAATTATTAACCAAAAAGGACAAGGTGTATATTGTATTTATGTTGCAATCGGTCAAAAAAATTCTACTGTTGCCCAAATGGTAGAAAAATTAAGGAAGAATGGAGCAATGGAATATACAACCGTTGTCTGTGCTACTGCATCTGAAATGGCACCTTTACAATATATTGCTCCATACGCAGGATGTACAATGGGCGAAGCTTGGATGGCTAAAGGAAAGGACGTTCTAATTGTATATGATGATTTAAGTAAACACGCTGTTGCTTACAGAACATTATCATTATTAATTAGAAGACCACCAGGTCGTGAGGCTTATCCAGGAGATGTTTTCTATTTACATTCTAGGTTGTTAGAGAGAGCTGCCAAACTTAATAAAGAGAATGGTGGAGGTTCTTTAACAGCACTTCCTATTGTTGAAACACAAGCAGGAGACATTTCAGCTTATATTCCAACAAATGTTATTTCCATCACAGATGGACAAATTTTCCTTGATACAGAATTGTTTAATTCTGGTCAAAGACCTGCTATTGATTCTGGTCTTTCAGTTTCAAGAGTTGGTTCTTCTGCTCAAATTAAAGCAATGAAACAAGTATCAGGAAGTTTAAGAACGGAGTTAGCAAACTTTAAGGAACTTGAATCTTTCTCACAATTCGGTTCTGACTTAGATGCTGACACAAAAGCTGTATTAGACCATGGTTCTAAAGTAATGGCTGTTTTAAGACAAAATCAAGGAGTTACTTATGATGTCGAGGAAGAAGTTATTGTTTTATATACCGTAAAACATAAACTTATTGATGCAATTCCTCTTGATAGAATTAAGGAGTTCCAAGAACAATTATTAGCTTTATTTAATAGTGGAGAAAATAAAAAATTAAAAGAGAAGATTGCTAAGGAGAAAGTTTTATCTGATGAACTTAATGAAAGTTTGAACGCTACCATTTCAAAATTCATTGAAAAGTTCTTAGGTAAGAAAAAATAATTATGGCAGCTTCTTCAATGCAATCCACTAAAAGAAGAATTAAGTCAATTTCATCAACTAAAAAAATTACAAAAGCAATGGAATTGACAGCAGTTTCTAAACTACAAAAAACTAAAAGTAGATTTGAAGCTAATAGAGAGTATAATGACACATTTAAGTATTGTGTTAGAAGTGTCCTAGCTGGAGTAGATGAAGAAGAAAAAGGTAAAGTAGAAGTTGATGCAAAGGCATATTTAGTAATTACTTCAAATATGGGATTATGTGGAGGATATAACAATAATATTCTAAATACCATTTTAACTACTGTTGATAAGGAAAAGGATTACCTTGTCATCTGTGGTGCTAAAGCTCAAAGATTTTTAGAAGCTAGAGGTTTTAAGAATGTATATAATTATCCTTTGACAAATACTTATACTTATGAAGATGCTAAGGAAATCGCTAAATTGTTATTAAAACCTTATGAAGAAAAAAAGGTTCAATCAATAAATACAATTTATACTAAATACATTAATTCATTAACTTTCACTCCAAATGTGGAGCAATTACTACCATTAAAGAAAGAAAATGAAGAAAATGGACTTAATGATTATTTTGTAATTTTTGAACCAAATAAGAAAGAGTTGTTAGAACAATTATTACCTTTGTATTTCAATAATACTATTTATAATACTTTACTTGAAGCATCAGTTAGTGAATATGCAAGTCGTAGAACCGCTATGGAAAATGCGACTGATAATGCAGAAGAATTAACTGAAAAATTAAGACTTGAATATAACAAGGCAAGACAAGGAGCAATTACTCAAGAAATTACTGAGGTAGTTGCTGGTGCAAATGCTTTATAAGGAGGATAAAAAATGGCAACAAAGAAAATAGAAAAAGCTAATAATCCTAAAGAAGAAAATAAAGGTGTTGTAACTCAAGTTATGGGACCAGTTGTTGATGTTAAATTCAATGAAGGACATTTACCTAAAATCAATTCAGCTTTAGTAATTGATAATAATGGTAAAGAGTTGTATGTTGAAGTTGCTCAACATATTGGTGATGATGTTGTAAGATGTATCGCTATGGGTGCAACAGAAGGATTAAGTAGAGGAATTGAAGCGATTGATACTTGTTCTCCTATTCAAGTTCCAGTTGGAGAAAAAGTTTTAGGTCGTATGTTCAATGTTTTAGGACAACCTATTGATAATAAAGAGGAAGTTAAAGATACACCTTTTTTACCAATTCATAGGGAAGCTCCTAAATATGCTGATCAAAAGACTAGAGCAGAAATTTTTGAAACAGGTATTAAAGTTATCGATTTAATATGTCCTTATGCAAAAGGTGGTAAAATCGGTTTATTCGGTGGAGCAGGAGTAGGAAAAACTGTTCTTATCCAAGAATTGATTTTTAACATTGCAAAAGAGCATAATGGTTTATCAGTTTTCGCAGGAGTTGGTGAAAGAACTCGTGAGGGAAATGATTTGTATAATGAGATGAAAGATTCTGGTGTTTTAAGCAAAACAGCCTTGGTGTTTGGGCAAATGAATGAACCACCAGGAGCAAGAATGCGTGTAGGTTTATCAGGACTTACAATGGCAGAGTATTTTAGAGATCACGACCACCAAGATGTTTTATTATTTATTGATAACATCTTTAGATTTACACAAGCAGGAAGTGAAGTATCAGCACTTTTAGGTAGAATGCCAAGTGCCGTTGGTTATCAACCAACATTGGCTACTGAAATGGGACAATTACAAGAAAGAATTACATCTACAAAAGATGGTTCTATTACTTCTGTTCAAGCTATCTATGTGCCTGCTGATGACTTAACTGACCCAGCACCTGCTACTACATTTAGCCACCTTGATGCTAAAACTGTTTTGGACAGAGGTATAGCTGCATTAGGTATTTATCCTGCAGTTGACCCATTAAATTCAACATCAAGAATGCTTGACCCAGAAATTGTTGGTGAGGAGCATTATGCTGTTGCTAGAGAAGTTCAAACTATTTTACAAAGGTTCCAAGAATTGCAAGATATTATCGCAATTTTAGGTATGGACGAACTAAATGAAGAAGATAAAAAGACTGTAAATAGAGCAAGACGTTTACGTAACTACTTATCTCAACCATTCCACGTGGCTGAACAATTTACAGGAAACGCTGGTATCTATGTTCCTATTAAAGAAACAATAAGGGGCTGTAAGGAAATTCTTGAAGGAAAACTTGATGAATATCCTGAAAGTGCTTTTATGTATGCAGGAACAATAGATGATGTTTATGCTAGAAAAGCAAAAAAGTAGGTGAAGTTTCTAATGGCGAATACTTTTAAATTAAAGGTTGTTACACCAGTTGGAGTACTTTACCAAAAAGATATTTATTTACTTAAAGTGAATACCCCAAAAGGTTACACTGAAATATTACCAAAACATATGTCTTATATTACTCCTGTTATTGAAGGGGTAATGGAAATAGTGGAAGATAAACAGTTGAAAACAAGAGTAACATATAAAGTAGGCAATGGTTTGCTTTATGTGGAGAAAGAAAATACGACTCTGTTACTGGAAAGTGAAGCTGTTGAGGCATAAAAAGGTATTTGAAAAGAAAATAAATTATGATAGTTTGCTAAATAAAAGGAGAGAAAACGAAAGTTTTTTCTCTTTTTTTGTTTATTTTACTAATTTAAGGGAAAACTCTTAAAGAGGTGAGATAATGAAAGCAAAATTTGCTAACGATAATGTCAAAAAAGAATTTAAGTCTACTCTTATTATTGCTCTTGTTGCTGTATTATTATTTGGTGGAATAGGAATTATAAGAGCTATTGTAAATCATGGTAGTTCTTCAAGTAATTCAACGGTGGTTGTTCCTGATGCAAGTGATAATCCTGTTAGTGGCAATGAAGAACCAGACCAAGAATTTCCTATTGAAGACCCTGATGACTCAAAAAAGGATAATCCTGATAACGAACCTACAGTAGTGGTAGAAAAAGAAAAATTAGTTAGACCTTTTAAAGTTTCAGCCCAAACAGTAAGATATTTCTTTGATTTGGAAGACACTTTAGAGAAACAACAAAACGCAGTTTATTACTTTGAAGGAGTTTATAAGCCAAGTGTTGGAATGGACTTTTCTTATAATGATTCTAAATTCGAGGTAACTGCTGCCTTTGAAGGAACCGTTAAAGAATTATCTAGTGATGCTTTATTAGGATATGTTGTGAAAATAGAAAATTCTAATGGTCTTGTAGCAACATACGCTAGTTTAAGTGAAGTAAATGTAAAAGAAGGCGATGTTGTCAAACAAAATGATATTATCGGTAAAGCAGGCTCTTGTAGTTTAGAAAGTGATTTAGGAAACCATTTATACTTTGCGTTAGTTAATGCTCAAGGAAAAAATCTAAATCCTGAGAAATATTTTGATAAAGAAATTGAAAATATTTAAGGAATAGTAGCTTCTAATAATAGAAGCTTTTTTTATAGTGTTTTTTCAAACTAAAATAGTGAAAGTTGTAAAAACGGACAAAACATAACTAAAAATAGTTGTAAAAACGGACAAAACATAACTAAAAAAGGTTATAAAAACGGACAAGGCGTGTTGTTTTGCCTTTGTAAAAGATAAATATTAAGTATTTAAAAAGATGATATAAAAGACTTGGTTTATAAAATAGATTTATCGAATTTATAAAAAAATAGTTAGTTAATAAAATGAATGTTTAATCTTTTTCATTTTAAACTCTAACTACTTTTTTTATTTTATCTAATATATTTATTTTTACTTTTCCTAAGAAAAACTCATTAATTTCTTGTGTGTTATCATTTTCTAAAGCAAAAGTACATTTTATATTTTCTTGGTATTCTTTTTTTATTATATATCCTTTTAAGGATTTTATTAATTGTTCAAATTTATTATCTAAATTATATTCTAAATCTAATGAATATGTTTGATATTCTTTTTCAGTGTATAAAGTAGCTTTATCTAATACTGTACAAGACGCTGTGTTGTAAGCTCTTATTAGACCTCCTGCTCCTAGTTTTATACCTCCAAAATATCTAACTACTGTTAATAAGGCATTAGTGATTTTTTTATTATTTATAGCCTTTAAAATAACAACTCCTGCAGTACCACTTGGTTCTCCGTCATCATTGGATTTATTGATTAAAATGTCTTTTTTTAAGGCTAATCCATAGCAATAATGGGTAGCTTTAGGATATTTTTTTTTGATATTATTTAAAATAGTTTCTATTTCTTTTATATCGCTTATAGGAGTAAGGATTGCATAAAATTTTGATTTGTTAATTTCGTATAGTATTTCGGTTTCTTCTTGTATTATATAGTCCATTGGCAATCTCCTTTTTTACATTATAACAAATTTTTAGGATTTTGTAATTATTTGTCTTATTAATAGATAGGAGGGCGAATGGAATGTAAGGTTTGTGGTAATAAAGATGATAGGTTGTTCTTTTTAAGTAATGGTAAATATGTTTGTAGAGTTTGTTTTGAATATCGTTATCCTATTTTAAAAAAAGAAAATAAAATTGTTAAAGGTAAAATAAATTTAAACTATGAATTAACTAAATCTCAAAAGGAAATTTCTTCTAAATTGTTAGAACTTGTTAAAAATAATGAAAATGTTTTAATTAATGCTGTTTGTGGTGCAGGGAAAACCGAAATAATTTATGAAAGTTTACTTTGGGGACTTGAAAATGGAAAAAGGGTTGGCATTGCAATTCCAAGAAAAGATGTCGTGGAAGAATTGTATCAAAGAATTGTTAAAGACTTTATTGGTGTATCGGTGGTAAGAGTATATGGTGGATTAACAACTTGTTTAGAGGCTGATGTCATTATCTTCACTACGCATCAGGCTTATCGATATATTGACTGTTTTGACCTTCTTTTTGTTGATGAAATTGATGCTTTTCCTTTTTATAATAATTGTGTGTTGAAATCAATTTTGAAAAAATGTTGCCTTGGAAGTGTTGTTTATATGTCTGCCACGATTAGTAAAATTGAAAATTGTAAAACTTTGTTTTTGAATAAAAGATACCATAATTATCCAATTCCCGTTCCTGAAGTAGTTATCTCTTTGAATTTACAAAAGAAGTTAAAACGTTTGCTTGATATATTATCTTCCTCGCTTATTGTGATTGTTTATGTTGGTTCTATCAAAACAGGAGAATGGTTATTTTCTTTTTTAAAAAGTTTTTATGGCGAAAGTCTTTGTTTAATTCATAGTAAAATAAAAAAAAGAGATTACATTTTAAAACAAATCAAAAATTACGATTTTAAAGTCATTTTAAGCACCACGGTATTAGAAAGAGGAATTACCTTAAAAGATGTTCAAATTATCGTTTATGAGGCAAATAATAAAGTTTTTGATGTTCCTACTTTAATTCAAATATCAGGTAGAGCAGGAAGAAAAGAAAAGTATCCTAATGGAAAAGTGTATTTTTTAAGTAAGTATCGATGTTTTAAATTTAAGAAAGCCATTAAGATTATCAAAAATGCCAATAAATAAGTGTCTAGTTTGTAAAAAAGTTAGTATTTGTAGTATTAGTGATATTTTAATTAAAAAACCTCTTTGTAGTGAATGTTTTAAAAAAATGTCGGTTTTATTGGAAAATAGTTTTCTTGAAGGAAAAAAAGTTTTTTGTCTTTATAAATATGAAGGATTAGGTAAGGATTTACTTTATCAATTTAAAGGTGAATATGATTATACTTTAAAAACAGTTTTTACTTATATGTTTAAAAATTATCTGAAAGAAAAGTACAAAGATTATGTTTTTTATTGTGTTCCTTCTTCTTTAGAAAGTGATAAAAAAAGAGGCTTTAATCACGTAGAAGAAATTGCTTTAACTATTTCTAAAAAAGTATATAAACCTTTTTATAAAAAAGGAGAATGGAAACAAGCTTCTTTAAAAGAAAAAGAAAGAAAAAACATTGATAAGGTTATTGGATTTAATAAAAGAAATGATAAAAAAGTTGTTTTAATTGATGATGTTATGACGACAAAAGCGACTTTAAAAGCTTGCATTCGACATCTTTCTCCAAATATTGATTGTCAAATCTTGGTTATTTTCAAAAATTGTAGATAAATGACTAAATTTGTTGAACGATTATTTTTGAATTATAGTTGTCTAAGTTTTATAGTTTTAGGTGCGGTACAAACCGTAGTGAAAGGAAGGAAATAGTATGGTAGGAAAAGTTAAGTGGTTTAATGCAGAGAAAGGCTTTGGTTTTATTAACAGAGGAGAAGGAGCAGATATCTTTGTTCATTATTCTCAAATAGACCAAGAAGGATATAAATCTTTAGATGAAGGACAAGAAGTTGAATTTGATTTAATCCAATCTGAAAGAGGTTTACAAGCCAGAAATGTTGTTAAAATAGCTTCTTTATAAATTCCCTCGTTATGAGGGATTTTATTTTCCTTTTATTTTATAAATAAAAATGATAATATTATCTAGTGATAGGAGTGATTAGAAAATGCCAGGATTTTTCGATAGATTATTTAAAGTTGATCAAAAGCATTTAAAAAAATTAACATTACTTTCAGAAGAAGTATTGAAATATGAAAATGAAATAGCAAATTTGACTGATGAAGAATTAAAAAACAAAACTTTTTATTTTAAGGAACAACTCGCAAATGGAAAAAAATTGTTAGATATTCGTCCTGAAGCTTATGCTGTTGCTAGAGAAGCAGCTAAGAGAGTTTTAAAACAATTTCCTTATCAAGTGCAAGTAATCGGTGCTTTGGTTTTAGATGACGGCGATATTGCTGAAATGAAAACTGGAGAAGGAAAAACTTTGACTGCTACAATGGCAGTTTATCTTAATGCCTTAGAAGGAAAAGGTGTTCACGTTGTAACGGTTAATGAATATTTAGCAGGTCGTGATGCTGAGTGGATGGGAGAAATATATCGTTTCTTAGGTTTGACAGTTGGTGTTAATAAAGCAGGTATGACTTCTGAAGAAAAGAAGAAAGCTTTTGCGTGTGATATTACTTATACAACTAGCCAAGAAATTGGTTTTGATTATTTAAGAGATAATATGGTTGATAATTTGAATAAAAGAGTTTTAAGAGAACTTAATTATGCCGTTATTGATGAGGCTGATTCCATTTTAATAGATGAAGCAAGAACTCCTCTTATTATTTCAGGGGGACAAAAAAATACTGCTAAGTTATATATTGAAGCTGATAGATTTGTAAAATCTTTAAAGAGTTCTTATTTTGTAAATAAAGATATCAATGGAAATCCTTTAGTAGATGATAAAGGAGAAATGCTTGAAATTGAAGTTTCTGATTATGATGTTGACTTAGAAGACAGAAAAGCCATTTTAACGGAATGGGGTATTAAAAAAGCAGAACAAAGATTTAATGTACCTAATTTATATACTACAGAAACGACATATTTAGTTCACTTAATTAATCAAGCATTGCAAGCTAATTTGATTATGCAAAATGAAGTTGAATATGTTGTAGTTGAAGATGAAATTAAAATTGTTGACCAATTTACAGGAAGAATACTTGAAGGAAGACAATATAACAATGGATTACATCAAGCAATTCAAGCCAAAGAAGGAGTAAGCATTAAAGAAGAACTTGCTACTTTAGCAACAGTAACTTTACAAAACTTCTTTAGATTATATAACAAACTAGCAGGTATGACTGGTACCGCTAAAACGGAAGAAGAAGAATTTTTAAAAGTTTACAATATGAGAGTTGTGGCTATACCACCTAACAAACCTGTTATTAGGGAAGATGCAACGGATTTGATTTATGCTAATAAGAATTATAAATATAAAGCTTTAATTGAAGAAATAAAAGAAAGACATAGTAAAGGACAACCAGTACTGGTAGGTACTATTTCTGTTGATGTTTCTGAAGTTTTATCTAAGATGTTACAAAGAGAAGGTATTCGACACGAAGTCTTAAATGCTAAAAATCACGCTCGAGAAGCTGAAATAATTTCTAAAGCAGGAAGAAAAGGTGCAGTAACTATCGCTACTAATATGGCAGGTAGAGGAACCGATATTAAAATTGATGATGAAGTAAAAGAATTAGGTGGTTTAGCAGTTTTAGGTAGTGAAAGACACGAGTCTAGGCGTATTGATAACCAATTAAGAGGTCGTTCTGGTAGACAAGGTGATGTTGGTTTTTCAAGGTTCTATGTTTCTTTTGAAGATGATTTGCTTATAAGAACAGGAACTAACAAAAATAATTTATTAATGAAAATTGTTAATTCTATAGGAGATCAACCTATTGAATCTAAAATGATTTCTAAAGCAATAGAAAGTGCTCAAGAAAGAATTGAAGGATACAATTTTGATGCTCGTAAGAGTACGTTAGAGTATGATGATGTCTTACGTCAACAAAGAGAAACAATGTATGCTCAAAGAGATGAAATTTTAAAAACTGAAGATGCTACAGATGTTGTTTTAAAAATGATTCATAATTATGCTGAACAAATTATCAAACGTAGTTTTGATGTAGTAGATGAAGAAGAATTATTTAATTATGAAAAAATGAAACTTCAAATTGATGCTTTAACAGTTGAAAGATTAATGTTAAATCCAGATAATTATAAATCTAGTAGTGTAGAAACATTAGTAGAAAATTTATATAATGACTTAGTTGCTTTTATTAATGGCAATTTTGCAGAAGTTCCAAGTGAAATTATTAAAGATTATTATAAAAAGACTTTAATAAAAATTATTGATGCTAATTGGCAAAGACATATTGATGATATGGACAAATTAAGAAATGCGATTAGATTTAGAGGAAAAGCAAATATTAATCCTTTGAATGAATATATTAATGACGGATTTGATATGTTCCAAGAAATGATGAATAAAATTGCGGATATTTTAGTAAATAATATTATGAGAGTTAAATTTCAAAAAATTGAAGTTCCTGTAAATAGAGAATTGAAGCCTAAAAAGAAAAAATTGGCTCTTTAGGGTAAAGTTATGAGAGAAATTTATGAAATAAAAAATGAATTAGAAACAATGAAAACTTCTTTAAGTGAATTAAAGGAGTTTCTTTGACTTTACAAAGTTAAAAAAAGTTATTGATGAAGTAAATGTATTAATGGAAAGTCCTTCTTTTTGGGACAATAGGCGGGAAGCTCAAAAAATTATTGATAAAGGTAATGACGCTAAAATTAAAATGGAAACGTTCCTTAATTTAGAAAAGAAATATTCTGATTTATGGGATTTATGTCTATCTTTAAAAGAAGACTATGATGATGAAATGAATAATCTTTTGGATATTGAAGAAATAGAATTAAAGCAAAACTTGGAAAAATTTGAAATAGAATGTTTATTAAATGGTCCTTATGATGCTAATGATGCTATTTTAACAATTCACCCTGGAGCAGGGGGAACGGAAAGTCAAGATTGGGCAGATATGTTATATCGAATGTATGTCAGGTGGGCTGAAAAAAACGATTTAAAAGTCGATGTTTTAGATTACCAAATTGGAGATGAAGCTGGTATAAAATCGGTTGAAATTTTAATAAGTGGTCATAATGTATATGGAAGATTAAAATCGGAAAAAGGTGTTCATCGTTTAGTAAGGATTTCTCCTTTTGACGCTAATAAAAGAAGACATACTTCCTTTGCTTCTGTTGAAGTTATTCCTTCGATAAATGAAGATGTTAAAATAGATATTAAAAGTGAAGATTTAAGAATTGATACCTATCGAGCAAGTGGTGCTGGTGGACAACATATTAATAAAACAGATTCTGCAGTTAGGATTACTCATATTCCAACGGGAATTGTAGTTACTAGTCAATCTCAAAGATCTCAAATTCAAAATAGGGAAAAAGCAATGTTGACTTTGAAATCCAAATTATATACTTTGATGTTAGAACAAAAAAAAGAAGCTTTAAATGAAATAAAAGGAGAACAAAAAAATATTGAATGGGGTTCTCAAATTAGATCTTATGTTTTTTGTCCTTATACTCTTGTTAAAGATAATCGTACAGATGCTAGTGAAACAGATGTTAGGAAAGTAATGGACGGCGAGATTGATACATTTATTTATGCTTATTTAAAGAAAAAGGGGGCTTAATTATGTCAAATAGAAGAAATGAAACAAAGGTAAAAAATTCTATTTTATTAACTATTTCGTTAGTAATAAGCTTTCTTTTAGGAGTTATTTCACCGATTGAGTTAAGTAAGAAAAATGATAAAGAAAGTGAAGTCTTAAATGAGGTTTACTCTCTTTTAAAAAATTATTGGTATTATGGTAATGATGACCAAATTCTAACTAGAGCCTTAGACGGAATGACCACGAATGGAATCGATAATTTCACTTTTGTAATGGATCCTGATTCTTCTATTATGGGGGATTATTACTCAGTTGGAATGGGAATTAGTGTTACTGATTATGGTGGCTATTTATATGTAACTAAAGTTTTAACTAATTCTCCTGCACAAATCGGTGGAGTAAAAAAATATGATATCATTAAAAAAATACAAATTAATGATGATATTTATGACTTGGATGGCAAAACTTATGCAGAAGTTACATCTTTATTGCAATTTTCTTATCTTGATGAAGTTATATTAACGATTGATAGAAATGGTGAAGAAATAACTGCAAATGTTACAATTAGTGATTTTTTAGAAAATACTGTTGAATGTGTGGCCTCTACAGAAAAATACTTTATGGTTTCTATTGCTGAATTTGGAAGTTATACAACTTCAGAGTTTAAAAAGATTTTCAAAGAAGATTTGAAAGATAGTGCTGATACTTTAATCATTGATTTACGTGATAATCCTGGTGGTTATGTTGATACTGTCGTTTCCATAGCAAGTTTATTCTTACCTAAGGATACTAAAATAATGGGTTTTGAATATCGAGATGGAACTAAAGAATATGATGTTGATAAGGACGGAATAACTTATCATTTTGATAATATCTACGTTATGGTAAATGAAGATAGTGCTAGTGGAGCTGAGGCTTTAGCGGTTTCTTTGAAAGAAAATGCTTCTGTAATGAACTCTAATGTTTATATAGTAGGACAAAATTCTTATGGAAAAGGGTCTGCTCAAAAAGATTTTGTTTTATCTAATGATTATATACTTCATTTAACTTTTGCGTTGTGGATTGGTCCTAATGGAACTACTATCAATAAGGTTGGGGTGGCTCCTACTTTAGGCTATGAAATAGAAAAAGAAAAGTATAGTTCTACTTATTTTAGTTGGACTAAAAATTTACAATTAAATGATAAATCTACTAGTGTTTTATCTTTACAATATGCTTTAGATATTTTAGGAAAAGAAGTTTATTTGTCAGGATATTTTGATAAAGTAACAGAAGATGCCATAAAAGAAATACAAAATGATGCAGGTTTGACAGAAAATGGTATAGTTGATTTAGATACTTTTAATTATATTAGAAGAAATATTGTTGATCTTGAATATCAACATTTTGAGGCTGAAACAACTCAGGTTTTAAATTGGGTTTTGGGAAAATAAAACATTCTATTAATTAATTTGCCTATAATCATAGTACAAAAATAATACAGCAATTAAAAGTCAACTTTTTAGAAAAAAGTGACAACTTTGTATCAAGTTTACAAAAAAAGTGACAACTTTGTGTTAAATTTTCTGATTTTTAAAGTGCTGTTTTAATGCTATAATAATATCGAGGTGTTTACCAAATGTTTGAATTAGTTTCTAATTATAATCCTACCGGAGATCAAAAACCAGCGATAGAAAAATTAGTTAAAGGAATTGAAAATAACAAAAAGTATCAAGTATTATTAGGGGCTACTGGAACGGGAAAAACTTTTACTATTTCTAATGTTATTGCTAGAGTTAATAAGCCTACTTTAGTAATGGTTCACAATAAGACTTTAGCAGGACAATTATATTTAGAACTTAAGGAATTTTTTCCTAACAATAGAGTGGAGTATTTTGTTTCTAACTTTGATTATTATCAACCAGAAGCTTATATTCCTAAATCAGATACCTATATTGATAAGTCATCTTTAACTAATATGGAACTTGATATGTTAAGGGCTGCTGCTTTAAATTCCATTATTGAGAGAAAAGATACCATTATTGTGGCTTCTGTTGCGGCTATATATGGTGCTATGGATCCTAGTGAATATAAAAGTATGGCTTTTAATATAGAAGTTGGAGAAGAACTTAGTCGAGATGACCTGTTAAGAAAATTAGTAGCTGGTCAATTTCAAAGAAATGATTTGGATTTAGGACCAGGAACTTTTAGAGCTAAGGGGGATTGTGTGGAAATAGGCCCTAGTTCTACAAACGAATACTATATTAGAGTAGAATTTTTTGGAGATGAAATTGAAAGAATTTCGATAATTGACCCTGTAAGTGGTAAAGTAAAAGAAAATTACAAAAGTTTTCCAATTTTTCCTGCTTATGCGTATGCTTCTTCAAAAGAAAGGCTTTTAAGAGCCTGTGAAACGATTGAAGAAGAACTTAAAGAAAGATTAGAGTTTTTCAAAAAAGAAGGAAAACCTTTAGAATATGAAAGATTGGAAAATAGGACAAAAAGTGATTTGGATTCTTTAAGAGAATTAGGTATTTGTCCTGGTATTGAAAATTATTCACGCCATATAAATGGAGTAAAAGCAGGAGAAACACCTTATACTTTATTTGATTATTTTCCAGAAGATTATTTATTAGTAGTCGATGAATCACACGTTAGTTTACCTCAAATAAGGGGAATGTATAATGGCGACCGTTCTCGTAAAGAAACTTTGGTGGAATATGGATTTAGATTACCTAGTGCTTTGGATAATCGTCCTTTAAGGTTTGAAGAATTTGAAAGTAAAATTAACCAAGCAATTTTTGTAAGTGCTACTCCGGGTGATTATGAACTTGAAAAAACTAATGGCGAAGTTGCCGAACAAATAATTAGACCAACTGGGCTATTAGATCCACTTATTGAAGTAAAACCTACTAAACATCAAATTGATGATATTTTGGAACAAATCTATCAAAATATTGAAAGAAAAGAAAGAGTTTTAATTACAACTTTGACGATTAGAATGGCGGAAGATTTAACAGAATATTTAAAGTCAAGGGGAATTAAGGTTGCTTATTTACACAGTGAAACAAAAACTTTAGAAAGAACTCAAATTATATATCAATTAAGACAAGGTAAATATGATGTTTTAGTAGGAATAAATCTTTTAAGAGAAGGTTTGGATATTCCAGAAGTTTCTTTGATATTAATTCTTGATGCTGATAAAGAAGGATTTTTACGTTCTGATAAATCGTTAATTCAAATTACAGGAAGGGCTGCTAGAAATGCTAATGGAAGGGTAATAATGTATGCGGATACGATTACCAGTTCTATGTCTAGGGCAATAAATGAAACTAACAGAAGAAGAAAAATACAAGATGATTATAATAAGAAAAATGGAATTGTACCGAAGACTATTATCAAAGAAATTAAAGAACCTATTACCATAAAAGATAAAAATAATACTAAGGAAATTGAAACTGAAAAATTAAATCCTAAAGATATTGCTAAGTTAGTTAAACAATTAGAATTACAAATGCGACAAGCTGCTAAGGAACTTGATTTTGAAAGGGCAGCGGAACTTAGAAATATGATGTTTGAGTTAAAAGGGCAACAATAGTTGCTCCTTTTTTAATCAACAAATTTAGTAAAAAATTGCAAAAGTAGAATTTTTGTAATTGATTTTAGTGTTTAAATACTATATAGTATTTTAGTGTAGACATTAATTTTAGAAATGAGGTATGAAAAATGCATTGGTTAGATGTTTTATTATTGATAGTAGCAGCGTGGATAGTTATTTTAACTTTATTACAAGGAGGAAAATCTGAAGGTGCTTCTGGTGCTTTCACAGGAGGAAATGGACTTAATGTTTTCGCTTCTTCTAAGGAAAGAGGTCCTGAATTATTTTTCTCAAGGCTTACTTTAACATTAGGAATTGTTTTCTTTGTTTTAGTTTTGTTAGTTAGATTATATGTTAAATAAGAGCTTTCCAAAGCTCTTTTATTTTTGGAGGTGGTAGAATGAAAAAAGAAGATATTTTAAATTTTATGTCTAAAGCAGAATATTATCCTTTGGATTTAAGAGGTTTTCGTGCTGCCTTTAATTTGATTAATTCGGAAGATTATATTGATTTTGTAAAATTAATGAATGCTTTAGAAGAAGAAGGCGAAGTAGTTAGAACAAATCGTGATTTGTATCATCTTCCTAAAAGCCTTGATATTTATAAAGGTAGTATTGTAAGTGTTAAGAAACATTTTGCTTTTGCTTCTTTGAATGATTTTGAAGAAGAAATATATATTGATAAAGATAATTTAAAAGGTGCTATTTTTAAAGATGAAGTATTAATTCAAGTTTTAAAAGGAAGAACGGAAGGAAAGGTTTATTCTATTTTAAAAAGGGGATTAACTAGTGTTGTAGGTGAATACGAAAATGGCTTTTTATTGCCTGATGATAACAATTTGAAAGAAAAAATCTATGTTGATAAACCAAGTAGAGTTGGTCTTGTAAACGGTCATAAAATCGTTTGTTTATTAAAGACTAACAATATTGGTTTAGTAGGACACGTTGTTGGAGTATTAGGTCATAAAAATGACCCTGGAGTAGATATTTTATCTATTTTAGCTAAAAATGAAGTTCGAGTGGATTTTCCAGTTTCCGTTATGGAAGAAGTTAAAAAAATTCCTGCGATTATTTTAAAAAGTGAAGGAAACAATCGTAAAGATTTAACGGATAAACTTATTGTTACTATCGACGGCGATGATGCTTTAGATTATGATGATGCCATAATGGTTGAAAAAACGAAACAAGGTTATAAATTATATGTTTGTATCGCTGATGTTTCTTATTATGTAAAAGACCAATCTGAACTTGATAAAGAAGCATTTTTAAGAGGAACTTCAATATATATGGTTAATAAAGTAGTTCCAATGTTACCACCTCAATTATCTAATGGAATATGTTCTCTTTTACCTAATGAAGATAGATTGACTTTAACTTGTGAAATGGATTTTGATAACACAGGTTCTTTGATAAAATATGATTTGTATCCTTCTATTATTAGGTCAAAAGCAAGATTAACCTATAAAGAAGTTAATAAACACTTTTATGGAGAAAAAACATCTTTAAGTAAAGATATTTGTAATATGTTAGATAATGCTTTGGAATTAGCAACTGTTTTGCAACAAAGAAGAAAAGAAAATGGAGAAATCGAGTTAGATATTCCTGAAGCAAAGTTTATTATGGAAAACAATAAGGTAAAAGATATTGTAGTAAGAGTTCAAGACAAGGCAGAAAATTTAATTGAAGCCTTTATGATAAGTGCTAATGAAACGGTTGCTAGTCATATCTTTTGGTTAAAATTACCTTTTTTATATCGTGTTCACGATAAACCAGTGGAAAAGAAAATTAAGAATTTTTATGCTATTGCAAATACTATGGGCTATCGAATAAAAGTAGGAAAAGAAGGAGTTTTTGCAAAGCAATTACAAGATTTATTAAATAATTGCAAAGATGAAAGAGAAAAAAATGTTTTAGGTACTTTCCTTTTAAGAAGTATGGCTAAGGCTAAATATCAAGTAGAGAACATTGGACATTTTGGTTTAGCTAGTAAATGCTATACCCACTTCACTTCTCCAATAAGAAGATATCCTGATTTAGAGGTTCATCGCTTATTAAGAAAATATGTTTTTGAAAATAACTATTTCGATGATGAAAAAGAAATGATTAACTTACTAGCATATAAATGTGAACAGTCATCTTTAATGGAAAGAAAAGCAATCGAGGTAGAAAGAGAAGTTGAAACTATTAAAAAAGCCGAATTTATGTCTTCTAAAATAGGAATGATTTATGAAGGCGTGATTAGTTCTGCTAATTCTAAAGGTGTTTTCATTGAATTATACAATACAGTCGAAGGAATGGCATCTTATGAAAGTATGAAAGATGACTATTATGTCTTTAATGAAAAAACTTTATCCGCAATAGGAATAAGAACCAAAAGACAAATTAGAATAGGAGATAAAGTCAAAGTTAAAGTTATTTCCGTAGATAAAACTCACGGGGATATTAATTTTGAAATTTTAAGAAAAGAGGCAAAAAAGAATGGAAATCGTAAGCGAAAATAGACAAGCTAAACACGAATACTTTTTGGAAGATTTTTTTGAATGTGGCATTGTTTTAAAAGGAACAGAAATAAAATCCATTCGTGAACATAAAGTAAACTTAAGAGATAGTTATATTCTTATAAAAAATGGAGAAGCTTTTTTATTTAATGCTCATATTTCTACTTACAAAGAAGGAAATATTTTTAATCACGAAGAAACAAGAACCCGAAAATTATTATTACATAAAAGAGAAATATATAAATTAGGAAATAAAGTTGAAAAAAAAGGATATACTTTAGTTCCTACTAAAATGTATTTATTAAATGGTAAAGCAAAATTAGAAATTGCTTTAGCTAAAGGAAAACATACTTACGATAAAAGACAAAGTGAAAAAGAAAGAGATTTACAAAGAGAAATCGCTAAAAGTATGAAATATTAGACAATAAAAAAAGAGATTTTCAAAATCTCCTTTTTTTTATAAATTATTTACTATGCTGCAAATTCAACAGCTGCACTACCAATAGCAGTAACTGCTAATAGATAATACCACAAAGATGAAAATACAGAAGCTGTCATAGTTCTTTTTGCTTCAAATACTTTTTCAGTTTCTGGGATAATTCCAGCAACAGAAATTAAAACAACTGCAACTACTAAAACGATAGAAACATATTTGCTATATTTGTTAGCGATTTTAGCAAGTTTTTTGTTTTCTGCAAATTCTGCAACAATAGCAAAAATGAACCAAACAAAAGCAATAATTATTAGAACAAAAGCAATCCAAAATAATACTCTGTTTGTATCAAACACTTTTAACTCTTTAGCATCACTTAAGAAATCAAAGAACTTTTGATTGCCAGAATATTTAGTTGTTGTTCCACCTACTGTTATTTTAGTTGTACCTTTGATGTTCTCTCCGACTAGGGCAAAGCATAAACCAAATAGACCTGCAACTGCTCCAATAATTCTTTTTACTAGACCGTTTAATTTCATATTTTTACTTTCTCCTCCTTGGCTTAAATTATACATATATATATATATATGTCAAGGATTTTAAGTAGTATAGAAGACGTACTTTTTTATATTATTGTTTAATTTTGTTCTAAGATATTTTAAAATATTTTATGGAAGTAAAAGGAGAAAAAAATGAAAAGAGATAAGAGTATTTATGTTATTTTTTCATTATTGTTGGTAGTAATTATTGTAGGTATTATTTCTATCGGTAATATGATGAAAAAAGATGATTTAGATAGATTTGTAATTGATAATAAAGTTACTAGTAAAATAGGGCAAAACACACAGATTTTAGGGACTGTTTCAAGGAATATTCCTTCTTCTGTTTCTAATGAAGGGTTAAATAGTAGATATCCTGTTTATGGGACTAGTTTAAGTAATATTACTGATGAAGAAAAAGATAATATTTTGCAAGAAGATAGTTTGCTTAGAGCTTCTTCGACAACTTATAATTCTATGGACAAAGACGGTAATTTGTATCTTGATAATGTTTCTATTAATAGAAAGTTGTATAAACATACTTCTGCAGTAGGAATGTATTATGGAGATGTTAGTGATGATGAAGAAGCTGTTGTTGCTAAAGTTAGTCTTAAACCTAATGAAGTGAGAAATTATTTGACTGGTTTATATGCTCCTGCAGGGGAAGTTGTTAAAATTGAAATTTCTAGTGAAGATTTAGCGAAAATAGGTTCTTTAACGGTGGTAGTTGGACAAACAAGTCATCGAAATGTAAATAATAATATTTGGAAAGCTAGAGATGATTTTTCTCGAATGCCTAATTTAGGTAATATTATGAAAATAGAAGATACGGTTGGCTATGTAGGAAATTATTTAGGTGGCCCTATTTATTTGTATCCTGAAAATTTTGATAGTGAGTTTAGTGTTGTGATATCAGGGGCAGTTCAATATGCTTGTTTTATTTATGGTCAAACAACAAGGGAAGATGTTGAAAAAATGAAAACTTTTTCTGCTCCATATTATGATTTTGAAATTTGGGATACGGGAGTTAGACATTCTGGTCCTAGTAAATATGGTAATTATGATTATGATAACTTAATGAAAGTTGCTGATTTGTGGGAAAAGATTATTAGGACTTCTAATGAAGTTCCAGTTTCTTCTAATAAATATATTGGTGTTGGTTTTGTTTATGATACTTTTGTGGCAGCTGGTGCGGCGGTGGCTTTTGTAGGTGGTAATAAATGGGTTAATGCTCCTGTTAATTGGATGAGTGGTAGTTTAGATTATAAAAATTTTACCACTTCTGGTATGTGGGGAACTATTCACGAGTTTAATCATCATTATCAAAATTATGGTATTGCTCCAAGTGGAGAAGTTTCTAATAATGCAACTAGTTTATTATCGTATGTTTTATATACCGATATTTCTTCTGCGAGAAGTGAAGATGACTCTACTTTAGGAAATGGGTGGAATCGTTTTACCGACCCTTCTAGGAGTTTGAAAGAAACCTTAAGTTTATCTAAAAGTGGTGAACCACAGACTTCTTTAAATATTTATGCAGATATTATTCATTCTTTTGGAGTAGATAATTTTATTCAAGCAACGAAGTTAGATGCGGGGAAAAATAGTGCTGATGCTTGGTATGATGCTCTCTGTTCGGTTACTGGATATGACCTAACTTATTATTTTGAAACTATTTTAAATCAATCTCTTTCAGAAGAAGTTAAAGAAAAATATATCAATAAAGGTTTACCTGTTTTTGTTCCTGTTGCTTCCTTGTATCAAACTGGAAGAAGTTATTTAGTGGGTAAAAAAGAAGTTTTTATTGAAACAGTAAGACCTTATAAAATAAATAAAGGAGAAGATTATTTTCTTGATTTCAATTCCTATTTAGTCGTTCCTGATGATGTTACTTATAGAATTAAAAGTGTTTCTTCTCCTGCTTCGGGAAAAATTGTTAAAGTTAGCGATAATGTTTATAAATACACGCCAAGTAGTAAGGAATATTCTGGAATTATGAAAGTGGTCGTGGAATTAAATCACTCTGATTTTGAAATAGAAGATGTTATTTTAACGATTAATTTAAGACAAACAGTAGGAAAGAATTTAACTAAAACAAAATATATTTATGATACGAAATTATATGATACCGTAGAAGATGCCGTGCTTAATGATTTTGCAGGTTATAAAGATGTTGAAAAAAACTCTATTAATAGTAGTTTTATAAATGGCATTAATCCTAATCAAATTGGGATTGTTGAAGGTAAAATATATATTGAAGAAAGTGGAAAATATGCTTTAAATCTAAGGTGTGGTCGTGGTAATAATACTTTATATTTAGCTTTTAATGATAAGAATTATAAGCAAGTTATCTCGGTATTTGGAAATGGACATAATACTACTAAAACGGAGTATTATGATTTAAAAAAAGGAGATTATATTTATTTTAAAGAAATTACCTTATCTACTACGAATGATGCTTTTAGTGAACTTCAATTCGTAAAAATGGAAAATGATGTGGAAACGATTATCTCTATTCCTAGTGAAAATATATCCAATGTTGATTATTTTTATCAAGATTATGTAAGTGAAGATAAATATCATCGTGATTATCAAGTTAATGAAGTTATTTCGACAACTTATAAGGGAAGTTTGGTTTCTTTAGAAAACTATCTTGAATGGGATAATACCACTAAAATTGAGAACATTTTTGATGATAGTTTGGATACTTTTTATCATAGCGACCAAAATAATTTTATAAGTGAAGATAATCCTTTTATTCTAACCGTTGATTTAGGAAAAACGATACGTGCAAATACATTAACTATTATAGGAAGAAATTCAGGACAAGTTCATATGCCAACAACTTTTAAATTGTATGGTGGAGAAAGTCTTAATTCTTTAAGTTTATTAGGAGAATATACTAATCTTACTTATTCTAATAAAATGCTTCAAGTTAGTTTTCAGGAAAGTAAAATAAGGTATTATAGATTAGTAGTTACCGATACGGACTCTCATAGATATGTTAGTATGGCTCAAATTAATTTAAGTTATCAGTATAGTGGTAGTTTAAAATCTTTAGATGAATTAGAGTATTATAATACCAAAAAAGGTAAATTTAAGATTAGTAAAGAAATGGCTACTTATGGACATTTAATTGAAGGAAATGGAGTAATTAAGTATTCATTTAAAGGCACTCAATTTGGACTTTATGTGAAACAAAGTGAAAAATGTAAAATTAAAATAGAAATAGATAATGATGTAAAAGAAATCGAATTAGAAGGAAATAACTCTATCTCAATGGTTTATTTATCAGATGTTTTAAAGGACAAAAAACATCAAGTGAAAATAACGGTTTTAAAAGGTAATATTCAAGTGGATTCTTTTACGATTAAATAAAAATGTATAATTTATTTATTTTGGTAAATAATAATATCGAGGTGAAAAACTCACCTCTAAGTAACGCCCTTGTAGAAAGGTCTACTGCAGTAGAAGCTAGTGAAAATCTAGCAATGAAAAAAGAAAGTTTTAAGTGTTCTTACACCTTAACTTTCTTTTATTTTTTTATATTAAAATTATTATGTATTTGATTATGGATAAAGTGAAGTAAATGATTATTTTCGTATTCTTTTTGTCTTGAAGTATCAATGGTAAAATATCCTAAATCATCGCCATAATCAAGTATTTGAGTTTGGGGAAAACAATCAATATAACTGGACACAATATCCAAAAATCTATTGGTAATGTTGTAATTAATATTGTTAATATAATCATCTTTTTCTTTTAGTTTCCTTTTTAATTCTTCATCATTATTAGCTTCCTTTTTAGCTACCATTTTGTGATAACCATTGTAATATAGATTCCTTAGAGGGTGATGAGTAGGAAAAGAAAACTTTTGATATCCTAAAGTTTGTAAAAAACTGATAGTGATGAGTAATGAAATTAAATGAGTGGGAGGTACTTTTTCTTTGTTAGGGTTATCCTTATTAGCTTCAAAAGTAATTTTACGAATTTTTTTTGTCCAAGGTTCATTTTTTAATTCTTCATTTTCATCACTTTTTTGAATACCTTTTATATAGGCTTCTTTTTTATCTAAATCAAAATGAACATCAGGCAAAAAATAATATTGAAAATCTTTATTTACTAATTTGATTTTTAAACAATTATTAGCTTCAAATCCTACTAAGTTTTTTTCTAAACTGACACATATTTGTGTGTTTTTTAAATCTTTGTAATTAAAATCACTTATATAATTAAAATTGCCTTTTTGGTACAATTCTTTAATAGTATCATTTTTTAAAAAAGAGATTTCTTTTTCTAAATACGATAAAGGATTTTCAAAGTCTTGAATAGTTGCTCTAAAAAAAGTATGACCTAAAATAAATTCTTCTAGTTGATGATAATTCCAGTTAGAAGAAGCGTGCATTTCTTCGTAAAAATCCATTCTTAAATTATGTAATTCTTCCATTTTTTCTAGGAACAATTTAGGATTATTGATGTTTTTAACAACGGGAATTTTCGTGGAATAAGGAGAGTTTGAAGTTTGAAAATAATGTTTGATAATGACATTATCACCAACACTATCTTTTAAAGTTCCTTTGGCTATTTTCTCAAAGGTATCTGCGAATAGTTTTTTAAAATCCTCACTAACCATAAAACCACTTCCTAATTATAATGTATCAATTATTTGACTACTTAACAATCAAAAATGCTTCTTTTGTTTAATTTGATAGGCTAAAGTTTTTTTTAAGCACGATTATTTTTCTTTTTAATAATATAGATTAGAGAATAGGAGTGAGATAGGTGGAAGATGAAATAGTTTTAGAAAATGTTTCCATTAGTTTTTATTCTTTGTCTAAGGAACTTGAAGTACTTAAAGATATTAATGTTACTTTACATAAGGGCGAAATACTAGCGATAGTTGGTCCAAGTGGGTGTGGCAAATCAACTATTTTGAATGTCATAAGTGGTTTGTTAAAGGCTACCAAAGGTCAAGTAATCGTTAATGGACAAACTGGATATATGTTTCAAAAAGACAATTTGTTGGAATGGAGAACAATTTATCAAAATATAACCTTAGTTTTAGAAATAAAACATCTTAAAGATAAAAAATATTATGATAAAATTGATGATTTATTGAAAAAATATGGACTTTGGGAATTTAGAAATTCTTATCCTAATGAATTGTCAGGTGGAATGAGACAAAGAGTTGCTCTGATAAGAACTCTAATATTAAATCCAAACATCTTATTATTAGATGAATCTTTTTC
>CAYTZW010000003.1:0-54313 GCA_964442785.1 uncultured Erysipelotrichaceae bacterium | reverse complement strand
TCAAGGTTAACTTAGAAAAAAGTGTAAAACTGAATTTTTAAGAAACATCAATAAACTATGTTTATAACAATATATCATTACATAAAAAAAACACCTTACAATATTGTTGTAAAGTGTTTTTTTTGGTTCTTTAAATTTTCTGGGGATCGTAAAAATTGCTTTAAATTATTTGGGGAGGTCAAACCCCACAGGCGCCAGTGAATTTGCGTTCTATTCCCGTATAGTAAAAAATGTCCTATAATTAAGATGCTAATAAGTAATCAAAGGAGTTTTTTTATAGATTGTTATAATATCTTATTTTCCTTAGGTGCTAAGAAAAATCAAATAAAAAAATATCAAATTATTCTAAAAATGGATAAGTTGTGTTTTGGATAGAAATTATCCCTAACTACAGAAAAAGCAAATTTTGTGGCTATCGTAATCATAAAAGATTTTATAACAATATTATTGTAAATAAAAAAGGACCGAGTAATTTTATACTCGACCCCACAAGTGCCAGTGATTTTGATTTTATCACCGACCCCCAAAAACCCCCAGAAAATTTAAAGAACCTATATAATCTCTAAAAAATTCTAAATAGGATTAATCTAATTTTGTTCCACATTTTTCACAAAAATCATTTTTGTAACTATTGATATGTTTGCAATTAGAACATTCTTTTCTTACTTTTGTTCCGCATTTTGAACAAAATATCATTTCTGAAGTAATTGTTTCACCACAATTATGACAATTATTGCCTACTGTTTCATTGATTAAATTAGTAGTGTATTCGGATATAACTATTGACATACCTAATGAAGTAATTTCAGCACTGATAGAACAAATAACCGCAAAAACCATACACAGTATAAGGGCAACTATTATTAATGTTACTTTACCTTTAGAACTAAATAATATAAATAATATGAAACTAATAAGAACACCCATACCACTAATTATAGTTAATGGTAATCCTATAGATAACAATTTCTTTTTTAACTTTTTAGCCTTTTCACTATTAACGACTTTATTAGCATCTGCATTTAATTCTTTAATTGTTTCTT
Source organism: uncultured Erysipelotrichaceae bacterium (assembly GCA_964442785.1). Classification (GTDB taxonomy): domain Bacteria; phylum Bacillota_I; class Bacilli_A; order RFN20; family DUOF01; genus SIG223. The sequence goes on along the minus strand of CAYTZW010000003.1, from coordinate 53,270 downwards.
TTAAATTATTAAACATAACTTTGCCCTCCTGATTTTTTAAAAATTATATCATAAATATGCTAAGTAGTAAATAAACGCGACTAACTTTTTTACATTTTTTTAGTTAATAATGTGTTTATTTCTTTAATTTTGCTTCTTCTTCCTTAGATAAATGAGGGATTTTTAGATAGAAAGTAATATAATCTCTAGTTTGAATGTTATATTCTTCTGCTAGACTAATATGAGGATAAACAACTTTTTGAATAAAGCTATCAAGGTCAATTTGTAATTCTTGATTTAATTCGTGTACATCTTCTAAATCTTTTTCTAATTCAGGATTTTCTTTTGTTTTTTTAAATTTTCTTATTGAAGCAATATCTTCTTCCATTTCTTCCATAGTATCTTTTATTAATTCAAGGTCAAGTTGCACTATTTTTTCTGTTATATCATTTATGGCTTCTTTTCTAGTTTCTTTTAAAGTGCCATTATAAAAGTTTTTGACATAATATCTTGCGGAAGTTTGTACAAGAAAACAAGGGTTTACTAATGCGGGCATAAACTTTAAATCACTTGCCAAGATTTTATATGAGTATAAGTCTTCTTCGTGAAGTGGATATGTTTTTGCTATCATTTCATTGCGTTTTTTACACATTTTGTCTAAAGTTTCTTTTAACTTGGTAAGACATATTTTACCATCGTTTGATATTTCTTCTAGTTTTAACCAATAATACATTTTTATCACCTGTGGTTAGTTTATTTTATTTTTATAAGTTAGTTTAGTATTTAGTTAAATAATGTTGATAACTCACTTTGTTTTTTAAATACTTGTAAAAAATATGCTTTTGTGCTATCATTTTAGTGTCGAGTAGGGGAAGCCCTACTCTTTGCTTTATTTAAGGGAGTGATTTAATGGAAGAAAAAATTAGAGCGTTATTAGAAAAAACTATCAATGATTTAGGATTTATCCTTTATGATGTGGAATATCAAAAGGAAGATGAAAACTGGATTTTAAGAATTATGATAGATACTGATAATGGCAAGATTTCGTTAGATGATTGTGTTATGGTAAGTGAAGCAATTAATCCAATTTTAGATAAGGAAGACCCGATTGAAAATGAATATATGCTAGAAGTTTGTTCTGCAGGTGCTGAGAAGCCTTTAAGAAATATCCAAGAATATAAAAAGGCCTTGAATGAATATGTTTATGTAAAGATAGGTAATGAAGAATATACTGGTTATCTTGAAGAAGTTAATGAAAATAATTTGGTTGTCAAAATCAATTTAAAAGGAAGAATTAAAAAAGTTGTAATTGATATAGATAAAATAGAAAGTGCTAGATTAGCTATTAAATTTTAGGAGGAAGTTAGAAAAAAATGAAAACAAAAGAATTTTTAAAAGCAGTTGATGCTTTAGTAGAACAAAAAGGAATCAAGAAAGAAACAATTCTTAATGACTTAAAAGAAGCATTAGAAAAAGCGTGGAAAAAAACTAATGACCCTTATGCAGAAGTTCGTGTTGACATTGATGAGAAAAAAGGAACAATTAGAATGTTTAGAATTAAGCATATTGTCGAAGAAGTTGAAGATGACGCTATTGAAATGGAATTAGAAGATGCTTTAGAACTTGATAAAAAATATAAAATTGGTGATGAAGTTATCGAAGAAATTGATCCTGAAGAATTAAATAGAATGGCTGCTAGACACGCTGCTCAAATTTTGCGACAAAAATTAAGAGAAGCAGAAAAAACTGTTTTATACGATTTATATGCTGATAAAGTTGGCGAAACAATGGCAGGTATCGTTGAAAGAGTAGAAGATAATTACTTGTTAGTTAACTTAGGAAAAGGGGCTGCTTTGATGCCTAAATCTCATATGATACCTAATGAGAATTATTATGTTAATCAACCTGTTAAAGTTTATTTAGTAGGAGTAGAAAAAACTAATCAAGGTGCTCAAATAATTGTTTCTAGAACGGCTCCTGAATTTTTAAAAAGATTGTTTGAACAAGAAATACACGAAATATATGACGGCACTGTTGAAATTGTTTCTATTGCTAGAGATGCTGGTTCTAGAGCAAAGGTTTCTGTATTAAGTAGAAATCCAAGTGTCGACCCAACTGGTGCTTGTATTGGACAAAAGGGAATGAGAATTCAAAAAATATCTAATCAAATAATGGGAGAAAAAATTGATGTTATCAATTATAATGAAAATCCTATTTTATATATTGTTGAAGCTTTAAAACCAGCTGAAATATATGGAATTAATATTGATGAAGAAAACAAAAAAGCATTAGCAGTTGTTATGGATACCGAACTTAGTTTAGCGATTGGTAAAAAAGGTCAAAACGCTCGACTTGCTGCTAAATTAACTGGATATAAAATTGATGTAAAACCTTTAAATGAAGTTAAAGAATTAGGAATTGAATTCAAGACAATTTCTTCAATTATTGCTGAAATAAATGCTAAGAAAGTAGAAGAAGAAAAAGTTGTTGAAGAAGTTAAGAAACCTGTTAAGGAAGAAAAGGTAGAAGAAATATATGTTTCTCCTTCAATTAGTATTGAACCAAAAAGAGTTTCTTTATCAGACTTGGAAAATAGTTTATCTTCAAAACCTGTAGAACAAAAAGTAAATAAGAAGAAAACTGAAAAGAAAGTTGAAGAAGAAAAAGATGATATTAAAGCAAGACTTAAAGAAGCTGAAGAAAAGAAAATGAATTATATGCCTGTTTATTCTGATGATGAATTAGAAGAATTAGAAGATGAAGAAGATTATAGTAGCAAATATGATGAAGACATCGACTACGAAAGTTATGACAAATACTACGATGAAGATTAATGAAAAAAATTCCTTTGAGAAAATGTGTTGCTACTAGTGAGCAATTAGAAAAAAAAGATTTAATTAGAATTGTTAAAGATAAAGAAGGAAATGTATTTGTAGATTTAACGAGAAAGAAAAATGGTCGTGGTGCATATCTAAAAAAATCTAATGAAGCTTTAGAAATTGCAATTAAAAGAAAATCTTTAGCAAGAGCCCTTGAGTGTGAAATACCTGTATCTATTTATGAAGAATTAAAACAAATAATAAATGGATAAATGGTTAAATACTTTAGGACTTGCTAAAAAAGCAGGCAAAGTAGTTATTTCCATAAAATTGGAAGAAAATATAAAAAAAGGTAAAGTAGAATTAGTTATTATTGCTGAAAATAGCAGTGATAATTCTTTGAAAAAATGGAAAAATAAATGTAGTTATTATCATATTAATTATTTGATTAAAGGTACTAAACAACAATTAGGTTTTTCTATCGGAAAAGACCAAGTTAGTGCTATTGGTATAACAAGTAGTGATTTTGTAAAATTAATAAATATAAAAATAAAGGAAGGTGAGAATGATGGCAAAGAATAATTTTAAAGCAAAGAAATCTTTTGATAAAAGCCGTATTTCTAATATCCCAACTTCTAAACCTGAAAGAGTTAATAGTAAGAATGCAAGGATAGAAGATGGAACTTTTATTTTTAGTCAAGAAGTAACTTTAAGTGAATTAGCTGCTGCAATAGGAAGAACTCCAAGTGAGATTATTAAGTTCCTATTTATGCAAGGAAAAATGGTAACTATTAATAGTACATTAGATGAAGATACAGTAGGCACTATTTGTTTACAATATGATTTAGATTATCGAAAAGAAAAAATTATTTTAGAGCAACATTTTGAAGAAATTGATATTATTGATGATCCCAAAGATTTGGTGGAAAGAGCTCCTGTAGTTACTATTATGGGACACGTAGACCACGGAAAAACAACTTTACTTGATGCTATAAGAGATTCTCGTGTTGTTGAAGGTGAATTTGGTGGAATTACTCAACAAATTGGAGCTTATCAAGTAGAAGTTAATGGTAAAAAAATTACTTTCTTAGATACTCCAGGACACGCTGCATTTACTGCTATGCGTGCTAGAGGAGCAAAAATTACAGATATCGTTGTTATCGTAGTTGCTGCAGATGACGGAGTTATGCCTCAAACAAAAGAAGCTATTGACCACGCGAAAGCGGCTAATGTACCGATAATTGTAGCTATTAATAAAATTGATAAAGTTGGAGCAGACCCTGATAAAATAATGTCAGCGATGACTGATTTAGGATTACTTCCAGAAGAATGGGGTGGAAATGTTATTTATAAGCAAATCTCTGCTTTGAAAAAAATTGGTATTTCCGAACTTTTAGAAACAATTTTAGTAGTTGCTGAAATGCAAGAATTAAAAGCTAATCCTAAAAGACTAGCTTCTGGAAATGTAATTGAAGGAAGACTTGATAAAAATAAAGGTCCAATGGCTACAGTATTAGTTGCAAATGGTACTTTAAAAACAGGAGATACGATTGTTGCTGGTACGATGTTTGGTCGTGTTAGACAAATGAGAAATGATTTAGGACAACTTGTAAAAGAAGCTTTACCCGCTACTCCAGTAGAAATAATGGGACTTGAAGCGGTTCCAACAGCAGGAGATCCTTTTATGGTTTTTGCTAGTGATAAGCAAGCAAGAGAAATAGCAGACAAAAGGTTAATTGAAAAAGTTCAAGCAGATAGAAAAGAAAATGCTAGTGTTACTTTAGATGATTTGTATGACCAAATCCAAGAAGGAAATCTAAAAAACATTAATATTATCATAAAAACCGATACTCAAGGTTCAGCAGAAGCAATAAAAGGTTCTTTACAAAAACTTCAAATGGAAGATGTAAGAGTTAATGTTATAAGAGCTACTTCAGGTGGAATTACGGAATCTGATGTTTTACTTGCTAGTGCATCAAATGCTATTATCTATGGTTTTAATGTAAGACCAGATTCTAATGTCAGGAGAGCTGCAGAAGAAAATAAAGTAGATATTAGATTACACAATGTTATTTATGCAATTTTTGAAGAAATCGAACAAGCTATGAAAGGTATGTTAAAACCTATATATAAAGAAGTTGTAACAGGTCAAGCTGAAGTAAGAAAATTATTCAAAGTATCTAAATTAGGAACTATTGCAGGTTCTTATGTTACCGAAGGCTCTATTAAAAGAGATTGTGGTGTTCGTTTAATAAGGGACGGAATAGTAGTTTTTGAAGGAAAATTGTTATCTTTAAAAAGGGAACAAAATGATGCCAAAGAAGTCAATAAAGGCTTTGAATGTGGTATGATGATTGAAAATTTCAATGATATAAAAGAATTAGATATTATTGAAGGTTACATTATGGAAGAAATAAAAAGGAAGTAGAAAATTATGGCAAAAAATTTTAAAAATGACCGTATTTCTAATATGGTACAAAAGTATGTTTCAGAAATTATTCAATTTGAGTTAAAAGATAAAGATATTGGTTTTGTAACGGTTACTAACGCTAAAGTTACTAATGATTATTCATATGCTTATATTTATGTTTCTTACATCGATGAAGTAAGCAAAAATAAAGGCTTAGAAGCTTTAGAAAAAGCTAAAGGTTTTATAAGAAGCAGATTAGCAGAAAAATTGACCATTTATAAAACTCCTGAGATTGTTTTCAAATTAGATAATTCTTTTGATGAAGCCCAAGAAATTGAAGAAGTTTTGAAAAACTTAAAAAATTAAAAAACATTTAAAATGCTTTATTCTGATATGAAAAAGCATTTTTTTGTTACCTATTAAAAATAATCTTTTACACTAAGAAAAATCTTTTCTGCTAAATTTTTTTGGAAATTCTCATCATTTAACTTTTCTCTATCGTTTTGACAAGATAGAAATCCAAGTTCTACAAGAACTCCTGTTGCTTTACTTTCTTCGAGTATATAATAATTTCCAACTTTTACCTTTCTTTGTTTAGCATATAATTCATTTAACTTTTGTTGCAAAATCAAGGAAAAATTTTTACTTTCAGGATTGCTTTTTTGATAAAAAACTTGTGCTCCACTTACCATATTATCTAAATAACTATTTAGATGTAAAGATATGAATAAAGAGACCTGATTATCATTGATAAGTTTTACTCGATTTTTTAAATCTTGTTCTTTATGATTTTTAGCATTTAAACTAGATAAATCGTAATCTCCTGTACGGGTTATTAAAGCAAAAAAACCATTTTCTAGTAATATTTGATATAAAAACAAGCCTACTTGAAGATTTATTTCATCTTCCATTATATTTTCAAAACTAGTGCCATTATCTTTTCCACCGTGTCCAGGGTCAATTAAAATTATTCGGTTAGCATTAGTTCTTATTGTTTTTTCTTGTTTGCTACAATTTGTGAGAAGTAAACAAAACAAGGAAATAATTTTTATTAACTTCATAAAATTCACCATTATAAAATATTGCTATAAAGGTAATTTTATAACAAAAAAAGCAACTATAATTTTAGTTGCTTGTCATAAAATACATTTTTTTCTTTTATTGTAAAGTAATTTCAACTGTTTTAGAATCTAATCCATTTAAGTCTGTTGTAGTGATAAAAATTTTATCTCCTGGTAAATAATCATACAACTTTGCAATAAAGGTAGAAGTAGAATCTATTGTTACATCATTGATTTTAGTAATAACTCTTTTAGCTTTAATTAAACCATCGCACGCACCACCAGAAACAATGCTATCAATATATAATCCTAAAGAAACATTAATATCATATTTTTCACGAGTGGACAAAGATAATTCTCCTATATCCATTACTTGAACTCCTATTAAAGGTCTTTTATAAGTTCCGTTTTTAAGCAATTCGGTAGCCACTTTTATAAAGTGATTAACAGGAATAGAAAAATTAAATCCTTCAACCACACTGCTTCCACTTTCTGTAAGTTTTAAAGTATTAATTCCAATAAATTCTCCCTTTGCATTAAACATAGGACCACCACTATTACCAGAACTAAGGGCAGCATCAGTTTGAATTAAATACATTGTAGTTTCTTCTCCGTCGGAATCATTATCAGTAGTCATTTCAACATTAAGACCGGATACAATTCCTTTAGTCATTGTGTTACGATAATTAGTTCCTAATGGAGAACCGATTGAAAAAATTGTTTCTCCAATTTCTAATTTATTACTATTTCCAATAGAAACTTCAAGGTAATCATTATTAGGCTCAATATCAGCTTTTAAAACGGCTACATCTTCTTCTCCGTCTTCTACTAAAACAGAAGCACTAACTCTAATGTTGTTATAGTAAATGATTTCATAGATAGAACCACCATTAATTACGTGAGCATTAGTATATACAAAAACAGAATTTTCATCAGAAGAAGTAGCATAAATTACGCCACTTCCACTTGATAAAGCAGAATATTTACTATTATAAGTTAAAACAGTAACCGTTGATTTTACCGCTCTTTTATATACTTCTGTTAAATCTTCATTTGTAGAAGTATTGTTATTTTCTATCGTGGTAATACAAGCAGAAGGATTTTCTTCACAATAGTTAACTGTTTCACTATTTCCAGTATCCTGACTACTATCATCTTTATCACCTAATTTAGTATCACATAAACTTGGGTCTTCTTGACATTTTTGGTCTTCAGGAACAAAACTAAAATCACAACCTGCAATTCCAAAAGTTAAAATCAAAGAAGCAAAAATTGAAAAAATCTTTTTCATTACCATTCCCCCTTATTTTCACTACTTTTATTATACCACACTATTATGGAATAAGTGCAAAAAAATATCATTGAAAAAAACATAAGATTTTTTTAAATGTTTGAAATTTTAAAAAAATCAATTAAGTCTATTTAGATAATTAGAGAGTACTAATAATATTTTTTTGTAGGAAAAGAAAATATTATTAAAATTCATTGAGTAAAAATGCCATATATAAAGGAAGCGTAAGGATTTTGTCATTTCTTCCAATGTTGTAATTTCCAAGTTTTATAGCTCCAGCAACATTATATTTTTCAGGGTGCATAAGTATAGTCTTGGTGCTTTTTATATTTCCTGTTGTTGCTTTTACTTCAATTAAAGTTGCACCACTTTTATATCTTGTAACAAAGTCAACTTCAAGTCCAGAATCTTTATGATAATAATATAACTTTCTTCCCATTTTGGTGAAGATATCAGCCATTAAATTTTCAAATATCGCCCCTTTATATCCATATAAATTACCTTGAAGAATATCGTATTGTGTTCCGTCTTCTAACATACTTACAAATAATCCAGTGTCTTGCATATAAACTTTAAAAATATCATTTATAGCATTTCCTTCTAATGGAAGTTCAGGTAAATTAAGGTTGTAACAACGAGAAATGATACCGGCATCTTCTATCCATTGTAAACTACCTAAAAATTTAGATGCTGTTCCACCTTTTTTTATAATTGAATATTGAAATTTTTTGTTTTCTTTACTAAGTTGTTTTGGAATAGATTTAAAACATTCTCTTATGAGAGGTTTATCTGTATCTTCAGCATATTTAATCATATCATCTTCATAAGAACGAATAATGTCTCTTTGTAAAGATAAAACTTTGTTCATTTGTTTAGTTTGTATAAATGTTTCAACTACTTCGGGCATTCCACCTACTACTGTATACTGTAACAATAATTGGTTCATTTTTTCGTGCAAAGCCTTAGGCACTGGTTCTTCCTTTATTAAACAATCTTTAAGTTTTTCTATAACTTCTTCAGAAATATCGTTTGCCCATAGAAATTCTTCAAAATCTAATGGGTGCATTTCTAAAATTGTTTCAGAACCTACAGGAATAGACTTAGGCTGTTTTCCATAACCTTTTACGCCTAGTAAAGAGCCTGTTCCAATCACATCAAATCTGCCATCTTCTTTGAAAAATTTGAGTGCTGTTCGTGCTTCAGGACAATCTTGAATTTCATCAAGAATTATAATTGTTTCACCAGGCTTGAAAACTGCACTTGTACCAAGTAATGCTGACATCATAATTATAAGATTATCTACTTCAAGAGAACCTTCAAAGATTGAAATATAAGAAGGATTTTTAAAAAAGTTAAGGTATACTTCGTATTTATAATTTTTTTTAGCAAATTCACGGACAGAAAAAGTTTTTCCGCATTGACGGCATCCTTTGATTATAAGTGGACTGTGATTTGGCGTGTTTTTCCAATCAATTAAGGCTTGTTCTATTTTTCTTTTTAGCATAATCAAACTCTCCTTACTTATTATATTGCATAATTATCATAAGCTATAATCAAAACTTTTTCAAGGGACTTTTTATTAAAAGTAGAAACTTTTTCCAACGACTTTTTAGTGAAACAACAAACTTTTTCAAGGGACTTTTTGACAAATGTATAAACTTTTTCAAGGGACTTTGCTTTATTTCTTCTTGAAATATTGAATTGTTGAAGATAAAAACCATTAAAATTAGCAAGGATATTTTTAAAAATTCTGGTATTAAATTGACTTCTCATATATACATATATATAATTAAAGCAAAGAAAAAGGAGAGAAAAAGATGAAAAAATCTAATAAATTAATTAGTTTTCTTTTAACTTGTTTAATGATAATTTGTAGTGTATCATGCCTTACAGGGTGTGGTGGTTCATCAGGAAACACTGGAAGTGGAAACGATGATTCATATCGAATTATCTTAAATGTTGAAGGAGAAACAACAACTTATTTAGTTCGAAAAGGAAATAAATTTATAGAACCAAAAAAGCCTACGAAGACCGATTATGTTTTTGAAGGTTGGTATTTAGAAGAAACTTTTGATAATAAATATGATTTTGATACCATTCCTGATAAAAATATGACTTTGTATGCTCGTTTTGTTTTAGAATATGAAACTATTAATTTTAATGAACAAAAAACATTTTCTTTAAAAGATAGTAATTCCACAACAAAATTAGAATATGCTCATATTACTGACAAAAATACGACATTGTCTATAACAGGAACTGGAAATTTAAGTGTTTCTATAATTAATAAAAGCACTAATAGCAGTGTTTTTACAACTTCTAGTAGTGAAGGTGTTATCGAAAGTGAATTAGAGTTAACTTTAAATACTACCTATCGAATGACTATTAGTGGAGCGGTTTCTTCTGTTTTATTAAGTGAAACTGTGGAAAAAGAAATAGAAACCGTTTTAGTAAGTAAAACGAACACTTTAGAATTTACTGAAGGAGTTTATACTAGAAAACTATATGCACATTTATCAGGAGAGTATGATTTTACCTTTAATTACAATACAGGAGTAAATGTAACCATTACTGATATGGAAGATAATGCGGTAACAGGAAATTGGATTTTACGTGTTTATTCTATTGATTTAGTAGCTAATAATTGGTACAAAGTAACCATTGAATATAATGGGACTGAAGAAATAACAAATATAATTGAGTATAAAAATCAAAATGGAGAAACTGTATATGATACTTTTGGAAAAGTAACTCCTTTAGCAGATGAAGAAGATGATGTTTATAAAACAATTATCAGACCTACTATAGGAAGTAATATAATGCTACTTTCAGGTTCTTCTACCATAACAACTATTAATATTTATGACGGAGAAAGAAATTTAGTAAAGACTTTAGAGAATGAAAGTCAAAACGCAAATGGTATCTATACAGAAAGTATTTCTTTAGAAGAAATGAAAGTTGAAAAAGATTTCTATTATGTTGAAATGAAGTTTGATAAATATAGTTATTATAAAAATGTATATTACCTTACAAAACCTGCAGAAAGTGAAATAACAAGTTTATCCAAAAATACTTCTGTAGAAGTAGAAGCAAGCGAAACATCAATGAGTTGGTACAAATTCCAAGCTAGTGAAGAAGACAAATACACTTTATCTTCAGGATATTCTGCTTTTATTTTTGATTCTGAGTTTAAATATCAAAAAATGTCTTCAAGTACAACGATACAACTAAATGCTAATGATATTATATATATTGGAATAATGAATACATCAACTTCAAATTCAAGCTTAATCATTAAAGATTCTTTTGCAGCATCAGGAACAATGAGAGAAGGAACTTACACAAGAACTATTGCTTACAATGATGTATATGGAATACTTGATACAGTAACTAGAAAACATAGGTGGACATTTGCATCAGCAAATACAACCCTTACCATTATGGACGAAGATAAAAATGTTTTAACTTCATATACAAGCAGTGGAAGTAATGATAAATTCACTTATGAAATAACTGCACAAATTAAATATTATGTAAGACTTAAATCATCAGTTGGTGGTAATTATACTTATGAAAAAGCAATCGATGTTAATTCTTGTGGCTTTACTGATTATTCTGATGTTCATATTATTAATAGTGATAATTGGAAGACCACAACTACAAATCTAATTTTTACTGGTTATAATGATTTATACAAATTTAATATTCCTGAATCTGGAACATATAGATTTTATGCTGCAAATACAAATGCTAGAGATTTTTCTAAATGGTATGACGAGGATTATAATTGTGAAAATATTTATATATTAGATGAAGATAATTTTAAAAGTGTTAGAATAATTGCTGAATATGATTCAACTACAAAACAAGAAACTTATATTGATGTAGAATTAAAAAAAGGTTCTATTACTTTATTTAAAACAGATAATTATAAAGAAGCAATTTGGTTTGTAAAAGTAAGTTAATATAATAAAATATTAAAAAAAATAACCCCTAAAGTTGAATAATCAAAATAGATTAAAAACGAAAGGGGTTTTTATATTGTAAAAAAAAGAGAAGTTAATCTCTTTTTGAGGCTTAAAGTAAATTATCGAGCCCAATTCATATTAGGTTTTTGCATTTCAATGCTTTTTAAATATTTTTCTTCTTGGGCAATACTTTTATCGATAACTTCTAAAGGATATTTACCATTTTTACTTATTATTTGTTTTCCAAGTGTTTCGGTTTTCATTATATATCCTTTTGCAGTTACTTTATCAACTAAAGTTTCTACATCAATACCGTGGAAAGGTATTAAAGCATCTTCTTTTAGTTTATGATAATTATTATCTAGTAAATCTTTTTTATGTTTTTTTAACAAATATTCCATTGGATAATATTTTTGCTTTTCAGTTTCAAATTCAAATTCACAATCTACAATATCGTATTTGTAGAAAAAGATTGTTTCAAATAGCTTTAAATCATTAATTTCTCCTTTGGAATGTTTTTGAAAATTATCTAACATTACATCAGGAGTTATAGAAAACAAATGATTTTTATAGAAAGCATAGTTAATCTCTCCCATATCAATGGATAAATCAAAATCCTTTTTAACTTCTTCTGTTTTTTCCTTGATATAGCTTAAAACAGAAACTTCCTTATCATTTTCTTTGTAGGCAGGGAAAAGTGGGTTACAGCCTAGATAACTTAGCATTCTAAGCATTGTAGGATTAACGTTTTTAATAGCAAGACCTATTAAAGAATAATCTTTTCCTTCATAATTACAAATAACCTCAGAAAGATTTAAAATATCTTTAGAGATTAGTTTGTCATTTTTATTTCCTATTTTGGTAATGACATCTTTCCTATCACAAACTTTTAATAATTCATCTATATTATTGTTTTTAACTGCATTAATTGCTCTTTCTTTTAATTTTTCAAATGCTACATTCATAAAAATCACTTCCTACTTTTATAATACAATAAAAAAGAATACTTAGCAAATAAATGATACCAAGTATTCTTTGTATTATTTAGAAGATTTCTTATTAAAGGTAATTTCAAATTCGGTTTCTACTTCTAATTCACTTCTAACGACAATTTGACCTTTGTAATAGTCTACTATACTTTTGGCTATTGATAGTCCAAGTCCAAAACTAATTTCGTTTTCTTGAGTTCTTGCATAAGATTCTCGATAAAAGCGGTCAAATATTTTATTGATATTTTCAGGAGCAATCCCGTGTCCACTGTTCTTTATAGAAAAGAAGATTTTTTTACTTTTTTCTTTTAAACATATTTTTATATAACCTTTTTTATTATTGTATTTTATGGCATTATCTATCAAAATTGAAAACAATTTATTAATATCTTCTTTGGAACAATTATATTCAATGTTTTCTACAATATCATATTCTATTTTAATACCTTTTTTATAGGCTAATTCTTCATAAGAAAGAATTATTTTTTCTAAAGTACGTGATAAATTACAAGCAGGGTATTTGTTCTTTTTGTCAAATTTTGTTCTATGTGATGAAAAATTAAGTAATTCTTTAATCAAATATTGCATTCTGATTGTTTGATTTTTAATGTTTGTTAACCATTTTTCTTGATTTTCCACTAAATCGTCTTTTTTATTTTCGATAGTTTCCAAATTAGAAGTAATAATGGCAACAGGAGTTTTCAGTTCGTGAGAAACATCTCCTAGTAATTGTCTTTCTCTTTTATATGATTTTTCAACAGGAACTATTAGTTTATAGGAAATAAAAAAGGAAACTATTGATAATAAAGCAACAAGAAAAAATCCTGAAAATAATAATGCTTGTTGAGAATCTAAAAGACTTTGATATTTATCAGTGTAATCTACGAAAATATACTCATCATATACTTTAAATCCGTTTATATATTCAAAATAATCATTGAAGTCGGTTTCTAAATTAAGTGTTGCTTTTTTTTTAGCATAAGCAATTTTTAAATCTCCAACTTTAATTTTTCCTTCATCTTTGTCATCTTTGATAATGGCTTTACATATTTTGTCTAATATGTCTGCCGAATAAGAATCAGTGAAAGTCAAAATTTGGTCTTCATAAGTTAAAAATACGGTTGCTGTTTTATACAAACTAACATCAGAAGCCGAAGTAACTAAATCCACTTTATATACTTCATTTAAACTATCTTTAACACTAGTATTCATTGATTTACTAGTCAATTTATTAGAGATTAAAAAGCTAACGCTAAAAACTAAAACGCAAGAAATTAAAATAACGGAAGCTAATCTAAATCGAAGTTTTGAAAACATTATTCTAGCCTATATCCTGCCCCTCTGACAGCAATTATTTCAAGGTCAGAATGGACAAAAAATAATTTTTTTCTAATAAAAGTAATATATACTTCAGCAGAATTAGATTCTAAGGCTTCTTCATATCCCCAGATAGCACCATATAATTCACTCTTTGGTATGACCTTTTTTGGTCTTTCCATAAAGTATTTTAAGATTTTAAGTTCCATAGCAGATAATCTAATGGATTCTTTTTCAGTATAAACTTCAAATGTTGAAATATCTAATCTTGTATTTTTATATCTAATGATATCGCTTTTTGGACTAGTGTTCGTATTTTTTCTTTCATAAACTCTAATCCTTGCTAGCAATTCCTCAGTTGAAAAAGGTTTTGTCATATAGTCGTTTGCTCCACAGTCAAGTCCAGCAACTTTATCTTCAACACTATCAAGAGCAGTTAAAATAATAACAGGAGTATTATTCTTAGCTTTTCTCATTCTCTCGAGTATTTCAAGTCCACTTATACGAGGAAGCATTAAGTCTAACAAAATTAAATCGAATTTCCTATCAGTAATGTAATCAAATCCTTTGCTACCGTCATAAGCACAATAGACCTCATATCCTTTACTTCTTAAGTTATCTCCTATTGAATCTGCTAGAGCCACTTCATCTTCTACTATTAATATTTTCATCATCAATCACCTCTAAATATCACATATAATATGTTAGTTATATTTTATCAAATAGATAATGAATATTAAATTAAATTTAGCTTAATTGCAACATTAAAATAATATTAATTATCAATTATCACATAAGAAACTACATAATCATCTTCATCACTTACTGAAACAAAAACATCTTTTCTTCCTTTTAAGTAAGGTTTTCCTTCCTTATCATTAAGAAAAGAAAAACTAGAAAAAGGATTTTTGTCAAAAGAAGCCTTAAAATAGGCTTCCTTTAAAGAAAATCTTGATGCTAAATATTTTTGCTTTTCAAAGTCATTTAAACTATTAAAAACATCTTTTTCATCTTTTGATAAAATTCTATTAACTAATTTTTCATTATTTATATCATAACGACTAATTCTAGTCATATCAATTCCAACGCCTTTTATCATAATTAATGCAAAACATAAACTGATTTTATGTTATCCTTTAGTTCTTTAGCTTTTTCTACCAAATCAATAAATTCAATAGAATTCATTATATCAAAATAATCCAAATAAATAATTTCATCTTTGTAAGCATTCATTATTCTATCGGCATAATCTTCAGGTTCATCTAATTCTTTAACCATTTGAGCGTATTTTTTCCTTTTGATATTTACAAAGTTTTCTTCTTGTAAATAAGGATAAGGGTTGTTAATTATTTCATCTAGTTTTTCAATAAATTTGTCTTTGTCATTACAATCAGCGACAAAAATTGACATATTTATTCCATTGTCTAAAAAAGTATCATATTCAATAAAATTGTTAACAATTTCCTCTTTTAACAAACTTTCTGCTAAAGGAGAAGAAGAACCAAACAATAATTTGAAAAGGAAATCATAAGTTAATTCATCTTTTACCTTATCTTTTTTATTTTCATATATTCTAGGAGTTAATTTATAAGACACTCCCACTTTGTAATAAGGTAAACCAACTTTAACTTCTTCGTATTCTTTATTTACTTTTTTAGGTTCAATAACATTTATTTTAGGACAAGAAGTATTTTTAAATTCTTTGCCATTTTGATTTTTTTCAATTAAATTGATAATTTTTTTAGGAGAGAAAGCACCTACTAAAACTAAATACATATTATTAGGATTATAGAAAGTATTATGAGCTAAATATAAATCTTCTTTTGTCGTAGAGGCAATATCTTCTAAAGTTCCTATAACACGCTTATTATATGGATATTCCACTAAACTGTTAGCAAGTAAGCCATAGAATAATTTAGTAGAAGGTTTATCAGCAACCATATGATATTCTTGGGTAATAATTTTCTTTTCATTATCTACTCTTTCTTGAGTAAATTCGACCATTTGAACAAAATCTAATAACAAATTAAGACATTTATTAATATTTACAGAAGATTTAAAAATAAAAGTGGTAATGTCAAAAGAAGTATAAGCATTGCAATAAGAAGCTCCATAACTATCAAATAAATCCATTACTTCTCCTTTAGGATTATCAAATAATCTATGCTCTAAAAAATGTGCTAGTCCTGATAATAATTTTTTATCTTCAACATCTAATCCATAATAAGCACCACCAAATCGAGTAGTAAAATAAGCACATAAATGATTGTAATCTTTTTTAGGAACCATAATTACTTTAAGACCATTATTTAATGTATGAGTATAGATAGTTTCTTTCAAATTTTTGTATTCGATTTTATGCATTTTCACCAACTCCTTTCAAAAAATAATGAGTTAAATATTCTGTTTTAGAAATAACTTCAATTACATCTTCAATCGTAACTTTTTCTAGTTTTTCGATAATTTCTTCAACACTTATAAATTGATTATACATTGAATAGTTAATTAATCTTTTTACCATATAATTTAAAGAATCTTTAGCAGAAATATTAGAACCTATCACGGATTCTTTAGCCATTTTGAACTCTTTTTTCGTTATTTTACCTTCTTTTAAAGCCACAAATTGTTTTTCTATAAGTTTAATTGCTTTACGATAATTTGAAGCTTCAATACCTGTTAAAACTTCAAAAACACCATTATGACTTAAATTTCTAGCAAATATCATATAACACAATCCATTTTTTTCACGAACTTGTTTAAATAATTTGTTATTTAACAAGGCAGTAGCGACCATAATTTTATAATAGTCTTCTTGATTAACAAAAATATTATGTTTATACAACATTACTAAAAAAGATTGAGAATATTTTTTGCTTTTTTCAACTTTTGCTTCTTCATATTTAGTTATTGAATAATTATATGAAGTAGTAATTTGTTTTTTGGAAAAATCAAAATGTTTGTCTAACAAATTTAAAATTTGCTCTTTGTTGTTATCTCCTGATACAAAAACTTTAATCGGAGCTTTTAAAAGAATTTCATAAGCTTTCAATATTTCTTCTTGGCTCATTTTAGAAACTTTTCCAATATCAATTATGTCTAATTGATGAAATAAAGTTCCTTCAAACATTTTAGAATATTGACTTAAAGCGTAATTTTCTTTTTTCTCTAAAGCACTTTTATAAATATTAACTATTCTATCTATAATCATTTTATAAAAACCTTTTTCAAAATGACCATTTTTAAAATTTGGTTCATAAATCATTTTAGACATTATATCAATAACTTTTTCAGTATTGCCTTTTTCGGTATATAACTCAGATAAATAACTTGCATTAAGAACAAAAACAGCAGTTTCTCCTTCAATAGAAACATCTCCAAAAATAGTGGTTCCATATAATGACTCTAAATAATTTGACATCGCTGGAATTGAATTATATTCCTTACAAGCACAAGTTAATAAAGCACTTAAAACTTTTAAGGCTAACAAATTAACTTCAGATGCTTTAATTTCAAACTGGATTTGAATATTTGCCTTTTTATATTTATCGCTTTCATAAAAATAAATAGGGCTATTTTTTAAATTTAATTTATCAATTTTTTCCATTTTCTTCTCCTTTATCATCAACTAATATTTCTCTTGGTTTCGCTCCATTAGCAGGTCCTATTATGCCATCTTCCTCCAATCTATCAATAAGCCTTGCTGCTCTTATAAATCCTATGGAAAACTTCCTTTGGAGCAAAGAAGCAGAAGCCTTTCTTTCCTTAATGACAAACATTTTAATATCTTCATAAATATCATCATCATTAGTTTCATCTAACCCTTCAAAACCGATTGAAACAGGAATAGGTTCAGGGTCTAAATTCATAAAATCACTCATATAAGAAGTCGAAGCTTTTTGTTTAATATATTGAACTACTTTACTTATTTCTTTATCAGAAACGAAAGCACCTTGAATACGTTTTAAATCCATTCCCGTTACTGATAAAAGCATATCTCCTTTTCCTAACAAATCTTCTGCTCCTATTGAATCCAAAATAGTTCGAGAATCAATTTGACTAGAAACAGCAAAGGAAATACGACTAGGAATATTCGCTTTAATAACTCCTGTAATAACATTAACAGAAGGTCTTTGAGTAGCCACAACTAAATGAATTCCTGCGGCTCTAGCAAGTTGGGTAATTCTTTGAATACTATCTTCAACATCTTTAGAAGCTACAAGCATTAAATCTGCTAATTCATCAATAATAATAACTAAATAAGGCATCTTTTTTATTTGATTTTCTACCGCATATTGATTGTAACCTTCAATATTTCTAACTCCTACTGAAGAAAATAAATCATATCTTTTATCCATTTCCAAAACAACCTTATTTAATGCAACACTAGCTTTTTTAGCGTCAGTTATCACAGGACACATTAAATGTGGCATATTAGCATATAGTAGCATCTCAACTTTTTTAGGGTCAATTAGCATTAGTTTTACTTCTTCAGGATTAGTTCTCATAATAAGAGAGATAATAATGGAACTAATACAAATAGATTTACCACTTCCAGTTTGTCCTGCAATTAATAAATGTGGCATTTTATTTAAACAAATAACAATAGATTTACCATTTATATCTTTTCCTAAACCTACCATTAAAAGTTCTTTATTATCAGCAGAATTTTCTAATATTTCTTTTAAGAAAACATTTTTTCGAACCTTATTAGGAATTTCTAAACCAACTGCACTCATTCCAGGAATTGGAGATTCCATTCTAACCTTTGTCGCTGCAATCGATAACATTAAATCATTTTTGATACTTTCAATATTACTAACTTTAGTGTTACTTCCTGCTTCAGGGACAATTTCAAATCTAGTAACTGTAGGACCAATAGTAAAACCGGTAACTTGAGCTTTAATTTTTAATTCGTTTAGCTTGTTGTTCAAAATATTTTTAGAATTTTCAACTTCTTCTAAAAGTAAAACATTCAAAGAATTATCAGGATTTTCTTCAAGTAAATCCAAAGGTGGTAATTGATATTCTTCCGCTTGATAATTAATATAAGGTTTAACAGGATTAATTTCCGAAACCATTTTTTCTTCCATAATTGGAGCAGTATTTTCAATAATGTTTTTTTCTTCAATTTTTTCGGTTACAATTTGTGGCTTTTCAATGTTATTCTTTTCTTCAAAATCAATAAAAGGAGAACTAGGTTTTTCATCTTCAATAATCGTTTCTTTAAAAATATTAAATCGATTTTCTTTTTTTACTTCTTTTTCTTCTTTTAAATCATCAACGATTTTACGAGAAAAAAAGTCTTTACGATAATCATATTCTTCCATAGGAGTAACTGTTTCTTCTTTATCTTCATTTGAAAAAGGTTGAATTTCTTTTTCAGTAGTAAGTTTTATTTCTTCTTTGTTTTCTAAATCTTTCATTGATAAAGTTGAAGCAATTTTCAATTTCTTTATCACGGTTTTTACAAATAAATAAGATTTTTTGATAATTGGTTTTAATAAAATGAAAAGAGAAGAAAAAACCATAATCAAATAAATAAGTTTAGTTCCAATTTCACTAGTCAAAGTGTATAAAAGGCTATAAAGGAAATAACCAACAGCACCACCACCTAGACTTTTAACTTTATTCAAGTCCACTCTAATTCTTGAAACAGCTACATAATCAAAACGAATAGAATAATCGTTTAAAGCATTTTTTATAGAAGGAGAAGAAACACCACCATCACTTGCCCAAATAAGTCCAAATATTAAAATAATTAAAACCGCCATAAGTTTAATGCCAATTTTAATTCTAGGTCTTTTTTTATTAATGAAAATATATAATCCATAGAACAAACCAAGTAATAAAAAAATCCAATAAAAAGAACCAAAACAAAAAGACAATATGAAAGTTAACAAACCACCAATGATGCCTTGATTAATCATTCCAATTAAACTGATAGTAAATAAAAGCAAGCCAAAAAGAGATACTTCAGCTTCAAAACTTAATAAAGACTTTTTTTCTTCAATCTCTTTTCTCTTTTTCTCTTTTCCCATTCTTTATCACCAGCTATTATTTTCTCATATTATAGTATAAAATTATATTTTATAAAACAAAAAGTTCAAAAAACAAATACTTAATATTTTATAAGGTTAAAAGATGTTTAATTGTATATAGACCATTCATTTTTTATCATATTAAATATTTTTTCTTTTTCTTCTTTAGTAAAAATATCTTTTTGACATAATTCTTTATTATCATTCCATTTCCAAAAGTTATACCCAAAATGAATATCCTCAAACTCCTTACCAAATATATTTACTTTTTCCCTATATCGAGGATATAACCAATAATGAACGTGAGGTTGTATATTGTTCTTGTATGCTTGATTCATTAAACAACAAAAATTAAACATTGTTGCATTGAATAATTTTTTACAAATTCTTTCCAGTTCATTTTCTAATTTTGCTAATTCTAACCATTCTTCAGGTTCCATATCAAAAAGAGATTGTTTTTTACCTGAAATTATACATTGTCCTAAAAAATCTTGACACCAATCACAAAAAACAACTTCAAAATATTTTCCTTTATAAATTTCCATTTTTTTCAACCTACTTTTTTGCTAATACTATCATTTTAATTAACTTTAAACAATAGAAACAAAAAATTAATTATTATCCCATTTAATAGGTTTTAAATTGTTTTCAATTAAAAATTGATTTGTTTTAGAAAAATGTTTACAGCCAAAGAAACCACGAAAAGCTGATAAAGGAGAAGGGTGATTAGCGGTTAAAACTAAATGATGTGGATTAGTAATATATTGAGCTTTTTCCTTAGCTTTTGCTCCCCATAGTAAAAATACTTTTGGGCGGTCATCTTCATTTAAAACTTCGATTATTCTTTGATTAAAGATTTCCCAGCCTTGATTTGCAAAAGACATAGGACGACTATCTTTAACGGTTAACAGAGCATTAAGAAGAAAAACACCTTGTTTTGCTAAATATTCTAAATTGCCGTCATTTTTCATTTTTACTCCTAAATCACTTTCAATTTCTTTATAAATATTTACCAAACTAGGAGGAATTTTAACTCCTGAATTAACAGAAAAACATAAACCGTGTGCTTGTCCTTGTTGATGATAAGGGTCTTGTCCAATGATAACAACTTTAACATTTTCTAATCTTGTCATTTTAAAACATTTAAAAATATCTTTATATTCAGGATAGACTTTATCGGTTTTGTAAGCATAATCGACTTTCTTTTTAAGTTCTTTGAAATAAGGTTTTTCAAATTCTTCCGTTAATATTTCTTGCCAATTCTTTTCAATAATCATAATAACTCCTTTTGGTATAGATTTTTTCTCTTTCACCTATAATATAATAGCACTTTTTTTAAAAGGAGACTATATTATGTACTTTAATTTTGGTGTTTTTTCTTTATTATTTGCTTTGTTTTCTTTTATCTGTTTTTTATTAGGAAAAATGAAAATAAAAACTTGTTTATTAATAGCGTCTTTTATCTTTTATCTTTGTTGGTTTTTTAGGTTAGCTTTTTGGTCTTTACCAACGATTACTCTTTCTGTAAAAACATTGCTTCATTTTGGAAAACATCAAAAATTAAATTTTATTTTTTTAATGCCTTTAGGTTTTTATTTAGTTTTTCTTTTTAAAATTAAAAATCATTTTCTTTTACTTCTTTTATCTTTTTTAATTCCTTTTTTTATTGAATTATCACAAGAATATTTGTTCCTTTTAAATAAAAAGTTTATTTATCATACTTTCTCATACGAAGACATCTTTTTTAATTTCTGGGGCTGTTTTATTGCTTCTATCATATCTTTATACTTTTATAAGAAAAGAGTTAATATTCCCATTAAAAAACAATAAATTGCAAAATATTGCATTTTTTCTTGGAAAATAATTTTATAAAATATTTTAAGTCCTATAAAGGTAAATAAAAAAGCTAAAATGAAAGAAATAAGAATAGGAATTAAATATAATTGATTAAAGAATAAAGAAAGGTCATCTAATGAAAAAATGAAAGCTCCTAGACAAATAGGAATAAGAAGTAAAAAAACAAAATCGACACCTTCTTTTTCATTAACACCATTATGTCTAACTCCTAATAAGGTAACTCCACTTCTTGAAATTCCCGGAATTAATCCTATTGCCTGAAAAAAGCCAATAGAGATAGCACTTTTATAACTTAGTGTTTGTTTTTTCTTTTTGATAATTTTTGATATTAATAGCAGAAAACTAGTAACAATTAAAGATATTCCTACTCCTATAGTATTTAATAATATAGTTTCAATTTTATCTTTTAGTAATATTCCTAAAACTCCAGCAGGTAAAGAACCAAGAATAATATATAATCCCATTTGGAAAGAAAAAAGATACTTTTCTTCTTTTTTTAAAGGATATAGAAAAAATCCTTTTATAATGGAAGTAATCTTTTCTCGGTAAAATATTAAAAGTGCCAATAAAGAAGCCAAATGTAAAAATATTTCTAAGGCTAAATTAAATTCTTGAATATGCAATATTTTTTGAAAGATAAATAAGTGTCCACTTGAAGAAATAGGAATTATTTCGGCTAGCCCTTGGATAATTCCTAATATAGCATATTGGAGTAAAATTTTAAGTTTTATAGTTCATCACCATTTTAATATATGATATAAAAAAAGCATAAGATTACTTTTTTCTAAATATAATCTTATGCTCTATTTCTTCTTTAGAAAGTCCATAAAATGGAGCTATTTTCTTTTTATGAAAAAACCTTTTGAATTTTTCCCATTTAGTAACTGCAATTACTCCTTCTTTTCGTAACTTGTCTAGTAATTGTTTAGCAACATAATATCCGTGGTCAATTCGAAGCAAACTAAATTCTTCTTTGAAAGACAGCGTTCCTCCTCCAAAACCAAAAGCAGTATAAGGAGAGTCAAAACTGATAATAGGAATGTTATAAGATAATTCTTTTTCACTAACTTTATATTGTCCATTTAAAGGAATGACAAAAAGCATTTCACAATCTAAATTTAGTAAAGGTTTGGTAGGAACATTGTTAGCAGATAGTCCGTCCATATAACGACCACCTGCAATGTTAACATTCTCAAAAACTCCTGGTATAGCAGAACTTGCTAGGACAATATCAAATATTTCTTTTCGACTTTTTCCATTTAATTTGAAATAACAAGCTTTACCTGTATCTACATCAGTAGTGGTAATATAAATTGGTTTTTCTAAGTCTTTATAAATATCAGTATCAACTTTTTCCTCTAAAAGTTTTCTTACTCCGTCTCGAGAAAATAAACTCTTTGTTTTTATTTTAGTGAGTAATGAAGATTTTGACATAACAATTTTGTTATCAATATTTCTCCATATATCAATACATTCATCAGGAGTATATTGCATAAACATTAAAGTGTTTAAAGAACCTATGGAATTAGCAGCGATACAATCAATTTGTTTATCAAGTCCATATTCACAAAGGGCTTTCCAAACTCCAACTTGATAAGAACCTTTAGCTCCTCCACCTGCTAAAACTAGTCCAATTCTAGGCCTTTTTTTCTTCATATTTACACCTCCTAAACATTAAATCTAAAGTGAGCTACATCTCCGTCTTGAAAAACATATTCTTTTCCTTCAATACGCAGTTTTCCTTTTTCTTTTAAAGCATTTTCAGAACCACATTCTACTAAATCTTGAAAACTATAAACTTCTGCTTTAATAAAACCTTTTTCAAAATCGGTATGGATAATTCCTGCACATTGTGGTGCTTTCATTCCTTTTTTGAAAGTCCAAGCACGACTTTCTTTTTCTCCTGCAGTAAAGAAAGTTTGAAGTCCTAATGTTTCATAAGAAGTTTTTATTAGATTATCAAGTCCTGAACAAGACAAACCTAATTCTTGAAGAAATTCATTTTTTTCTTCCTTTGATAATTCGGACAATTCTTCTTCTAATTTAGCACATATAGGAACTATTTTAGCATTCTCTTTCTCTGCTAATCTTGCTAATTTTAGATAATTTTCATTACTATCTAAATCCGTTAAATCTTCTTCACCCATATTAGCAACATAAATAACAGGTTTGCTAGTTAATAAAAACATATTTTTGATATAAGGATAGGTAATATCATTACAAGGAACACTTCTTGCGGGTCTTCCTTGCTCTAAAGCTTCTTTAATAGGCATTAAGGCTTTATATTCTTCTTCTGCTATTTTGTCTTTTGTTTGAGCTTTCTTAGCAATTCTATCAATTCTATTAGTAACAGAATCTAAGTCAGCCATAATTAATTCCAAATTAATAATTTCAGCATCTCTTATAGAATCAACTGAACCTTCTACGTGTAATACATCATTATCTTTAAAACAACGAACAACGTGGCAAATAGCATCTACTTCTCGAATGTTAGATAAGAATTGATTTCCTAATCCTTCTCCTTTGCTAGCACCTTTGACAAGCCCTGCAATATCTTTAAATTCAAAAATTGTTGGAATTGTTTTTTGAGAATTAAACATTTTAGTTAAAATATCTAATCTTTCATCTCTAACTTCAACGGTTCCTGTATTAGGATTAATAGTTGCAAAAGGATAATTAGCCGCTTCAACTTTAGATGATGTAATCGCATTAAATAAAGTTGATTTTCCTACGTTTGGAAGTCCTACAATACCTGCTGTAAGTGGCATATATAAATCATCTCCGTTCCTGGAACATTATATCAAATAATGGACATAAAAAAAAGACGTTAGAATTTTAAAATCTTAACGCCTTTTAACTTAGCTTTTTATTTGGTTCCACATTTTTTTCTAATGCAGGCATTTTCATACAATCTATATAGGTTGAAATAATACCTTTGTAAATGATTGCTTGTAAAGGTTTGTAATCTATTTCTCGATATGGTTCCCAACCTGTTTTTTTCTTTTTTTCTTCTAAAATCTTTTCAAGATATTTAGGAACAAATAATTCAGTTACTTGATATTCTATTGTTTCTATTTCAGGGTCATAATCTCTTTCTTCTTCATTAGGATACTTAACCCATTCATAACCAAAATTATTGAAGTGATATTCTCCGATTTTTCCTTCCTTGTTTTTTACTCGCATATTAAAGTCATTTTGTTCTTGTCCTTTTTGAACTCTATGGTCATATCCTAATAAGGCAATAGCTTTCAAGTATTCATCTCGAATACTATCCGCAACACTAAATGATGAAGGAATACCTTTTAAATGTAGTAAGTAATTTAATAATGTTTTGGAAACTCTGCTATTACCGTCGTTGAATAATTGTGAAGTATAAGTTTCAAAAAAGACATCAATGGCTCTATCAATGTACTCACTATTTGTAAGAGTATCTTTATCTCTTAAAAGGTTTTCTAGTTTTTCTTCCACTTTTTCTTTAGCTTTTTCAACTCGATAACCTCTTGGTATTTCAAAAAGGAAATTTACTGTACGGTCAGGAGTGTTTTCATCTACCATTTCTCCTGCTAGATATTCACTACTTCCAGTTGTAACTTTACCAAATAAGAGATTGTGTAAATGAACTAAAATATATTTAGCATTTTCTTCTGTTGCATAAACTTTAGATAAATCAGAAAAGATAAATTCGTAAGCATCTAATTGACCTTCTACTAATTCTTGAAGAAGTAAAGTTTTTTCACTGTGGCGTCCAACAGGCATTTTTACATAACCATTTTTTTGATAACCTGCAATTATTTTGTTAATGTCGCTAATACTTAAATCCATTTGTTCAGCGGTTTTAATATCTCCATAGATAACATCTCTAACTAATTTAGTTTTCATAATACTTTCCATTTGTTCTACAGGTAAAAGAGAAATGTAATCTATCATTTGTTGAAGATATTTTAAATCCGTGATTTGATAATCTGGAACTTTGCTTTTTCTTTCATCTCGATAAGTTATGTGAGTTCCTATTTTAGCTCTTAATTCTTCACTCGAATGAATGTTTTTAATATTATCAAATTTGTAAAAAATTCTAAAAGCGGTAGTTTTAAAAGATACTCCAAGTTCATTAGCAACATAGATAATGTCTTCATAATCTATTTCGCCATTTTTAAGATAAGGCTTCATTGCTTCTTTTAATTTGTTTTCTGGTAAAAGATAACAAGCAGCAAAAGTCTTGGCTTTGTCTATTAATTCAGTTTTTTGAAAATCTTTATAATAAGCAATGTTGTTAGAATTTGTTAGATGAAAATATATTTGTAAAGCAGTGTTGTATCTTTGTCTTTGAACGGGAATTGAACCATTTAAGATAATGCTTGGATTTCCTTTTTCGCCTTTTGTATAAAAGGAATAAAGATTATGAGAAAGACCCATTAAATAAATATCAATATTTAGTTTTTTAGCAAGTTTAAAAGGATTGATTTCTTCTTTATCTAGTAGTTTATAGGCTAATTCTTCAGGGTTATTGATTAGTTCTTGGTAATTCTTTTTCATATTCTACCCTCTAAAACTTAAACCCTGTAAAACCTACTAATCGTTCTAATTCATTTATTTGATTTTCAGTTAAATTAGGATTTTTGGTCTTTATTTCTTTTTTTGTTTTATTGTTAGTTTGTGAATTTAGGTAAGTTAAAATGGTTTCTAAAGTAATAGCATAGAATTTTGATAAAGTTAAAAGTTCATTGTAAGATAAATCGGCAGTTTCATTTTCAAAATTTACCAATTTTTCTTTAGAAATTTTGGTAGCAGATGATACTATTTTGATTTCATAATTGAGATATTTTCTTCTTGCTATGCATATCTTACGAATTAATCTAAAAAAAGCTTTTTGTAAAATAACTAATTCTTCATTTTCATTGTTTTTAGTTGCCATATTCTCACCTCTAATTACTAATATTATACTTTTATTGTAAATAAGTAAAAATAGTTTTAAATGTAAATTGTTAATAATTGTTGTCAATACAAAAAAGACAAACTATAATTAAAGAGTAAAAATCTTCAGGGTAAGGTGAAATTCCTAATCGGCGGTAAACCCCGCGAGCGAAAGCAGGAACTAGTGAAATTCTAGTGGCGACAGTAAAGTCTGGATAGAAGAAGATGTAAAATATTCTTTTTGGATACCTGAGATTTTAGGTATTTTTTTATAGGAGGATATTTTATGAATAGAGCAGAAAAAGTTAAAAAAATCACCTTTATCGCTATGGCTTCTTCTTTAGCGATAGTTTTATCTTTAATTCAAATTCCTTATCCAATAGCACCTTATATGAAGTTTGACCCTAACGATATAATTGTTTTAATATGTGTAGTGTATTTAGGCTGGAAATCAACAAGTTTGGTAGTTTTTATCAGAAGTTTTGTTAGATATTTTAATGGTCGAGGAACTATATTTGGAGAAATAGCAGCTTTTTGTAGTTCAATGATTTTTATGTCTATTTATGCTATTACTAAAAAAATATTTGATAATAAGGTAAAATCAAATATTTTAAAATACATTTTAAGTTGTTTAGTTGCTTTAGTTTTTACAACTTCATCTTTAATGCTTTTGAATTATCTTTTTATAACTCCTTCAAACATAAGACAAACCTTTACTACAGGTTGGCAATTAATGGAACAAATGAATATGAGTTCCAAAACCTATTTTATAACTTTTATTGTTCCTGTGATGACTTTTAATTTAATAAAATGGAGTATCATTTCCCTTTTAACAGGATTTACTCAAATTAAATTACCTGAAAAGTATTTAAAAAGATATGATAACGATATATTTTATGCAAGTGAACAATTAAATATGGAAACAAAAGAAGTTTCTAAAAATTCTCTTTCTTCTAAATAGTTTTTGTGTCCTTATCTTTTAAAAGTAACTTGATTAATTCTAAAAGATTACCACCCACAAAATTTCCTAGAATAACGACAAAAAGACATAAAAAAGTTTTAAAAGAATAACTTAAAGCAAAGGAAAAATAAAACATATCTGCAACACAATGTTCAAATCCACAGATGACAAAAGTAGCTACTCCAAAGAATAGGGAAAGGTATTTGGTTAAAGGGTTATCACTTTTAAAGCCTTCAACGGCAATATAAATTAGTAAGTTACAAAATATTGCTAAAATGAAAATGCTTAATAAATTGTCGTTTAGTTTATTATTTGTAATCATTTCACACTTTTCTTTTAAAGAAACTAATCTAGTTAAATTTAAAGATAAACCAACAAGGTTTGTTCCAATAAAATTACCGATTAAAGTAATAAAAAGGCTGTAAAAATATTTTAAATTGTTAGTGAAAGTATAACAAAGTTTTCCAGTGAAAAGATTGAATTTATAGTTTAGTATTATAAATAATCCAATACAGAAAAATAAAGCTCCTAGAACAGAGTTGTTTATTGAAAGAAAAGCAATTCCTCCAATGGAAATACAGATACCTGCAAGAATAGAATAAACTAAATTTTTAATCATATAAATCCACTTCCTTTTTCTTTCCATATTATCATTTTAGATTTTGCTTAACAATGATTAAGTTTTGAATTATTTGAAAATACTTTAATTTTACTTTGAAAATGTTATAATTAGGAAGAATAGATGGGTGATTTAGATGAGATATGTTAACAAAATTACAGCGAATTATTATTTTTCTCACATTATTTTAAGAGACCTTTTTTTAGGTAATGAAATATATGATGTCGTTGATAAATTAGAAGATAGCGAAACTGCATTTAATCAATATTTAAGAGCAAGTTTATATGAGAGTGTTTTAAATGCTAAGACAAAGATTTATGATGTTGAAAGATTTAAAAATTTCAATTTTAATATGAAAATAATTGAATATTCTTCTTGTTCTATCTTATTTGTTGATATGCCTGACCCTGAAGTAAAGGGAGATACTTATTGTGTAGCCGTTAGAAAAACAAAAACAGGATATAAGTATTATATTTTAGAATTAGCGGTTTATGACGGCGAATTTGAATATGTTATTAGTGTTGAAGATAAACAAGAATATCGAGTTTTGAAAAAATTGAGTACCCCTTCAGAAGATGAATTTATTGAGTATATTCATTCTTTAGCAGATGAAGATGTCAAAAAGAAAAAATAATTAGAGATGTTAAATGAATACAAATATATCTTTGTTTGAAGTATATTTGTATTTTTTTTGTAAATAACTATAAAGATTTTTATGAATTTGTGTTATTCTTAATGTAGAAGAATATTTTAGGAGATAATAAAATGGGAAAATTAAAAACGATAGAAAAGAATTATCAAAAAAATAAAGAAATAATGGATAATTATGAAAACAAAGATAATGAAACACTAATAAAACTTGCTACTGAAAATGATGTAGCCGCTCAAATTACTCTTGCTATAAGATATGTTTTAGGAGAAAAAATAAAAAAAGATTGCGAAAAAGGAATAAAATTACTAACTAGTATTAGTGATAATGGATATGTTGAAGCAATGTCTAAATTGGGCTATTTTTATATTAATGGTATTGGAGTAGAAAAAGACTTAAAAAAGGCAATCGAAGTGTTTACTAAATCCGCTGAGGGAGGATATGCAGTTGGTCAACATAATTTAGGCGTCTGTTATTATAAGGGACTTGGAGTAAAACAAGATTACAAGAAAGCAGTAAAGTGGTATACTTTATCAGCAAAACAAGGTTATGATGCTGCACAACATTCTTTAGGAGAACGCTATTATTATGGTAGAGGCGTAAATATGGACGAAGCCAAAGCAGTAGAATGGTACAAAAAAGCGGCAAAGCAAGGAAATGCAGATGCACAATCTGATTTAGGATATTGTTATGAGCGTGGAGCAGGAATTGCCAAAAATTTAGAAAATGCTGTGTATTGGTATACTAAAGCTGCCGAACAAAATGATGTTACTGCTCAAACTAATTTGGCTTATTGCTATAAGACGGGTAGGGGAGTAAAACAAGATTACACAAAAGCAGTAGAGTGGTACAAAAAAGCTGTCGAACAAGATGATGAAAGAGCAATGTGTGATTTAGGAGAACTTTATGCAAAAGGTTTAGGAGTAAAACAAGATTACAAAGAAATGATTAAACTATATACTAAATCCGCAAATAAAAATTACGCTCAAGCACAATACCTATTAGCAGATTGTTATTATAATGGTGTAGGAATAGAAAAGGACAAAGAAAAAGCTTTTTCTTTATATCAAAAATCCGCAAATAAGGGAAATAAATTTGCAGAAAAAAACCTAGGTTATTTCTATCTAAATGGAGAAATAGTAAAACAAGATTATTCTTTAGGAATAAAATGGTATACCAAAGCTGCTGAACACGGAGATGTAGAATCACAAGTTTTTTTAGGTACTTGTTTGGAGTTTGGAGACTATAATGTTGTAAAAGATGAAAATAAGGCAGAGTATTGGTATGTAAAAGCTGCAAATCAAGGAGACCCTGAAATGCAACAACGATTAGGTAATTTTTATATAAAACAAGAATCTTATTATTTTGCAGAACAATGGCTTATAAAAGCAGCCAATAGTGGAAATGTCCAAGCACAATGTGATTTAGGTTGGATTTATTGTAGAGATTTTTCAAATGTTGAGAATTGTAAGAAAGGAATAGATTTATATAAAAAAGCCGCTAGTAAGGGAAATACTATGGCTATGTACAATTTAGGACTTTGCTATTGCGACGGATTTGCTGGACTACCACAAGATTATAAACTAGCGGTAAAATATTTGCTTATGGCTAAAAAAGGAGGGCATGGTAAAGCTGAACAAGTTTTAGAAGAAATGGTAAACCGTAAATACACAACAGAGAAAGAAATAAAAGATATAGAAAATAGTTTAAAATAGATATTATACTTTGGAGGTAATTTTATGAAAGGAAAGAATATACCTAATAATTATAAAGAAGCCAAAGAATTAAGAGATTTATATGAAAAAAAGAGTATTGAAGAATTGCAATCTCTAAGTGAGGATAATGATGTAGTTGCTCAATCGGTTCTTGCAATTAAATACGTAAAAGGAGAAGATATAAATCAAGATTATAATAAGGCAATTACTTTATTAAATAACGCTATTAATAATGGCTATATTGGAGCAAATTCTTATTTAGGATATTGTTATTCTTTTGGATATGGTGTTCCAACAGATGAAAAGAAAGCCATAGAATTATTCACTAAAGCCGCTAATGAAGGATATGCTAATGGTCAATATAATTTAGGGTATGTTTATTCAAAAGGGATAGGAGTAGAACAAGACTATCAAAAAGCGATATATTGGTACACTGCATCAGCAAATCAAGGGTATATGAAAGCACAATATAATTTAGGAAAATTATATTATGAAGGCGAATGTTACTATCGGGCTTTCGAGTGGTTTATGAAGGCAGCAACTAATGGAGATGACAGGGCTCAATTTTATCTAGGATATTGCTATGAATATGGAGAAGGAACGGAACAAGACTATACCCAATCAGTATATTGGTACACTGCATCAGCAAATCAGGGTAATACGTTAGCGGAGTGCAATTTAGGTTATTGTTATGGAAATGGACAAGGTGTTAAAGAAGATTTAGAAAAAGCGGTATATTGGTATACAAAAGCCGCTAATAAAGGCAATGTAAGAGCAGCCTTTAACTTAGGAATTTGTTATGATTTAGACA
The DNA here is from genome assembly GCA_964442785.1 of uncultured Erysipelotrichaceae bacterium. Taxonomy (GTDB): domain Bacteria; phylum Bacillota_I; class Bacilli_A; order RFN20; family DUOF01; genus SIG223. Next base: position 21,875 of record CAYTZW010000003.1, on the reverse strand, counting down.
CTGGTAAATTGCAAAATCAAGAAAAAGCGATATATTGGTATGAAAAAGCAGCGAATGAAGGAAGTGAAAAAGCAGCCTTCAATTTAGGAGTAATTTACTTGGAAGGAATAGGAGTAGAACAAGATTTTTCAAAGGCAGAAAAGTATTTTATTATGGCTAAAAATAATGGATTAGATTTGGAAGATTCCTTTCTACAAGAAATGAGAAAATATAATTAAAGGTTTTTTGTGAAATTTTATAAGATTGATTATGAAATCAAAACTACTAGCATATGGGATTAAGTAAAATAATACTTAGTCCTTTTTTTAGACAAATTTCCTAGTGCTTTTATGTCTTGAACTTACAAAATTTAAAAGAACTAAAAAAATATCTATTATTTATTCTCAAATTTGTAATTTGATACCTTTATTATTTTTAATAAAATTGTTACAATCAGGCTATATAACAATGCGAAGGCACGTATATAAGTAACATATAAAATGGAGGAGAAAAAAATGAAAATTGAAATAATTAAAGAAACTCAATATGAAGAAACTGCAAAAATGATAGAAAGGTCAGTAAGATTTTCTGTCTTTTCTAACTTTTATCCTCAAGTGGAAATTGAAAATGTTGTCAATAGTTTAAATGCTGAAGGAGTAAAAAAGCGTGCTTCTTGGACACATTTCTATGTTCTAATTGAAGATGAAAAAATCATTGGCTGTGGTGCTATTGGAGAATATTGGGGAAGTAAAACCGAAAGTAGCTTATTTTCTATCTTTGTCGACCCTGAGTACCAAGGAAAAGGATATGGTCGTAAAATCATTGAAACATTAGAACAAGATGAGTTATTTAAGCGTGCTAAAAGGATAGAAATTCCTGCAGCTATGTCAGCAATTCCTTTTTATCGTAAAATGGGATATGAACATAAAAATGGACAATTAATCTTTTCTGAAGGACATTTTGCTTTAGAAAAATTCAACAATAAATAATTACTTTTTTATATTGATTATTTTATAGTCAAAAACACTATATTCTTTGGTATTGTTTATCAATATTTTTTCATAATTTTCGTGGATATGCCCGTGAATATGAATAGGAACATTTTTAGAATAAAGATAAGTAGTAATTCCTAACAAACCCGAATGAGCAGGATCATTATTCATTTTTTCTAACTCAAACTTTCTATCGTGGCTAAGTAAAATATCCACCTTTTCTTTTCCTTCTAAAAAAGAAACCGATTCTTCTTGAGTAAAAGAAGGAAAATCAATAGATTTATACTTAAAACTACCTTGTATTCCTAACAATTTGAGACCTTTACATTCAATTACTTTACCATTTAAGTTTGGTATGTCATACTCTTTAAGATAATCATAATCGTGATTTCCTAAAAGCCCATAAAGTTTAGTTCTATCAACATATTTTAAAATAACATCAATATCACGATTTAGGTGGTCTCCTAATAATATACATAAATCATATTCCTTATCAGCTAAAAACTCTTTAAATTCTTCTTCCCTAGAAGATAAAGAACCGTGAGTATCTGAGATTACTAATAGAGCAATATCACCATTTATCTTGCTACATTTTCCATATTTTCGATATAAATTTTTTTCATAATCACTTGAATACATATCTAATTCTATATTAGAAGCAAATAACTTATTAAATATTTTACGAAGCATAATATCTTATCTCCTTTTTTTATATTATAACAAAAAGAAAACAAATATTCTTATACATATTTAAACTGTTAACTTTTATTGTTTTATACTTTATTTAGAATAATTTAATAAACAAAAACCCTTACTGTGTAAGGGTAATCTTATTCTCAATGGCAGGGATAGTAAGTGCTAAAAGTAATACTGCTTGAAAATTGAATAATTTTGCTTATTTTAAGTCTTTTTTCATCAATTATAATAATATTTAAAAGATATTTTTCTATATAAATGTTCCCTTTTAAAAAATTAGGTATATAAAAACCCTTACACAGTAAGGGCTTATCAACAAAATGGCAGGGATAGTAGGAATTGAACCCACATCAGCGGTTTTGGAGACCGTTATTCTACCTTTGAACTATATCCCTATGTGGTTGCTAGTCAATTATAACATTATATTTTTTTATTGTCTAGCAAGGATTAATTTATTTTATGAAAATTTGGTATTTTATATTATCTAAATTTTTAATAAATTCTTCTTTGTCTTTTAATTGACCTGCAATTTCTCCATAATGAGTAGGAATTACTAAATCAGGTTTAATGATATTGGCAAGCTCTGCTGCTTCTTTGGCATTCATTGTATAAGTACCACCGATAGGAACAAAAAGAACATTTGTTTTTATATGTTTTATTTCTTCAATTAAATCGGTATCTCCACATATATAATAGGAAACATTATTAATTTTTAAAAGGTATCCAACCCACATTTGATTTTTAGGGTGAAAATTTTTATTTATATTATATGCAGGATAAGTTTCAACTATCATTTCTCCTAAGTTGATTTTGTCAAAAGGAATAACAGGTATTATCATATATTCATTAATTCCTAAATTTATTAAGTCTGCCTTACAATTTCTTGGACAGACAAAAACAGTTTTTTCATTTTTAAGTTTTAAAATAGATTTTTGGTCTAAATGGTCATAATGATTATGAGTAATAAAGATGATACTTGCATTATTTTTATCTTCTTTTATATTTAAGGGGTCGATATAAATTTCATCATTTATGCAAATTGAGCTATGATAATTTACTTTTATATTCAAATCTTCCATTTTATTCTTTCCTTTCTTGTTCTTTTCTTAAATTAATCCAGTTTATAAATCCTATGATATCTAAAATATACCATAAAAAGACACTAAAAAGGATACAAATAGCAGAAAAATCTCCCTTTAAAATAGGAGCACCCCAAAGGATAAGAGAAACCGTATCTACCGCAAAATAGGCTACAAAACCATAAATATGTCTTCTGGCAATTAGATAAGTTGCTAATATATTGAATACTATTGATAAAGTAGAAATAATAAGTTGTTGGGTATTAAGTGATTTTAAAACAAAATAGAAAATAGAAAAGATTGAAAGGGAAATAATAGTTAAAAATATCGTTTCTTTTTTACTTATTGTATTTATCGTTACTTTTTGAGTTTTTTCATTTTTGTTTTTTATCCAAGAATATGCTCCATATATTCTAATAGGTAAAAGCATTAACAAATAGACAAAAGTTTCACCATATAGTCCTGTTTTATAGGACACAAAGGAATAAAAGAAGCAATCTGTGATGTTAAATATATATGCTAAAGGAGAACCAAAAATTCCAAAATAGGTATATAGCAAGCCTAATATTGATGAAGTTATAGCTACAAAACTATTATGGTAATATATTCCAAAAGATAAATTAACAAGGATACCAATTACAACAATTATAAGTACCAAAATGTTATCTTTTTTCATTTTAACCTCCTGTTATATTTTTAGTTCGTATAGATTATATTTATAATACTCATCTTCTCCTGAAGAAACATACTTAAATCCTTTTTCTTTATAATATTCATTTAGTTTTTCATTTTCTTTTAAGCAATCTAAACGAAGATATTTTTTATGATATTTTTGACATTTTTCAACAGCGTTATCAAGTAATATTTTTCCTAATCCTTTACAATTTATATCGGTTACTAAATGATGTAAATAAAAAGCAGATGTATTATCATTCCAATAAGAATCTTCTTCTTTTAAAAGATATAATCCTACTAATAGATTTTCTTTTAAAGCAACATACAATTTATTAGTCATTATTTGGCTTTTAAAGTAGTTTTTGTCATAAACCTCTAAATAATATTCCCATTGATTAATTCCTTTTTCTTTAAACCATTTACAGCGATTTTCGATAATTTGAATAATTCCTTCAATATCTTTTATATTTGCTTTTCTTATTTTATACTCTTTTAATTGCATAATCTAATAACCTCTTTGTTTGATTATATCACATAAAAAAGAAAATCAATAAAAAAAGTTGCCAATGGCAACTATAAGTTTTTAGCGATTTGGCTAACTTTTCCCATTTCACATTTTCCTGCATAATTTTCTTTAAAATATTTCATTACCGCAGGAATTGATTTATCAGAAAGACTATTAATAATATTTCTAATTTCATCTTCGCTTAACATTTTAGGTAAAAATTTATCTAAAACTTTTTCTTGTTCTAATAATAAAGAAACTCTTTCTTCATTACCAACTTTTAGAAAATTCTCTTTTTCATCTTGTAATTCTTTTTTCGTTTTTTGGATTAAAGAAATAACATCAGCATCTACTACTTCTTCACCTTTTTCTCTTTTATTAATTTCTAAAAGCATATATTTATTGATTAAAACAGAAAGAATTGCTCTTGAATTAGTATCTTTATTTTTTAAAGCTTCCATATTAGCTTTTTTTAGTTCATTTATTAGCATTTTATTCACCTACTCTGTCTAAAACATCTTGAATACTTTTTAAAGATATTAAATCTTCATCTTTAAACTTGTAGTCTAATAATTCTTCTACTTCTAAGACTACTTCTACTAAATCCAAAGAATCTAATCCAAGTTCTTTAAAAGTTGAATTTTTAGTTATTTCTTTTCCTTTTACTTTTGGCTCTAAAGCCTTTTTGACTATTTCAAATTTACTCATATATTTACCTCCTAATCTGCAAGAGTTCCCATTGGATCCCAAGGATTTAATTTAATTGGTTTTGCCTCTAGTAGTTTTAATTGAGCTTTTGTTAAATGTTTTTTATTGACAACAATTTGGAAAACATATTTATCAAACCAAGAATCCGAACAAATATAATAACCTTTATGAGCTCTTTCAGTTCCCCAACTATTTTCAATTTTCCATTTGGTAGATTTAGTTCCTTCTAGGTTTACCGCTGTTAAAACCATAGCGTGATTCATTGCACTATAACGATAATCTAACATCTCTGCTTTTGATAATTCAAAACTTGTTTCAAAAGTTGTTCCATAATCATAAGTTTTATTATCCCATAAGCCAGCATCACGATCACCGTCTTTACCACAATCAGAACCAAACCAAATTACTTCATTGTCTTTTAATTGTTTTATAGCAAGTTTTTTCAATTCATTCATTGGTAAATTTAAGTATTTGATTGGGTGTCCACCAACAACATTACCAATATATTCTACAGTAAATACTTTATTAAAAGGTTTATCTTCAGTTGGAGAATTGATAATGCTGACATAATCTTTTAAAACATCTCCAATATATTCTTGATAGAATTTTAAAGGAGTAATATCTTTTTCAATTTTATATTCTTTCTTTTTATTAACATATTCAAAGTTAAATTTAGTAGGTGGAACTCCAAAACAACTACATAATAAAGTATAAGCAGCGTGTAAATATTCTTCTTTTAATTCTTTAATTTTGTCATCTTCTTTTTTACGATGTAAGTCTCTTGCTTTAGCACAGAATTGTTTTAATTTAATATTGATTAAATCGTTCATTTTTCTTGTATTTGAACTAGAAGCAGTTTCTGGCATTGCCTCTTTTGTTACTAAACCATATTTTTCGATAACACTAACAAGCATATCCCATTGTCCACCGTCTTGGATACCATTTTCATTGATACAAACTAATGTTCTATCATCAGCAGGAACATCTAAAAGTTTAATTACAGATTCAAAGTAATAATTAATCTTTTCTAGTTTATCGTAAAAAGCTACATAGTTTTGAGATAATTCAAAATTTTCAATATTATACTTTTTAGCAATTATTTCTCTTAAAACATTTAATCCTGCAAAAATCCAACATCTTCCACTTGCTTTTTGATTAGTGGCTTCCATTGTAGGAATTTCACAAGAAAATCTAAATTGATTTTTTTCATTTTCTTCCATTACTTGAGAAATTTGATTTAAATCACTTTTATATAAAGCCCTTCTTACAATAGTTTGTGTTTTATTATTTAGATATTCTTTATTTGTTTTTTCTAACCATTTTTGATTTATTTTTTCCATACTAGCACCCCTTTGCATAAATAATACTACAAAAATAATGAAATTTATATCTTTTTTTGTTATATTAAAAAAGTAAAGGAATGATGAAAATGTTTCTATATGGATTAACTTTAGGTTTCGTTTTAGGTTTTACAACTTTATCTCTTTTTGATTTTGCTACCCGTGTTCAAGATAATTTCTTGTGGAAACTAGTTCTAATCTTTATTTCTGTCGGTATTAATGGTGTTCTTTTTATTGGTGGAACACAAAGTAATAAATTAATCGGTTTTGGAATAAGTTATATCATTGTTTATTATTTTTTCTGGGGCAAAATAAAACACGAAAGAGAAGACTAAACCTTTTTCTTTCTTAAAGGAAGAAAACTAACAATTAAGCCTAGAAAAGTTGAAATAGAAATAAGAAGATAATACGAAGTAGTATTAGTAACTTCTACTTTTCTTTCGATTGTTAAATTGTCTAATTTGTATGTAATGGTATAAACTCCTGTTTTGGAAATATCTAGGTCGCTTTCAATTTGGTAAGCGACTTTTCTTTCGCCTTTTAAAGCTTTAACTCCAGGGTCAACAAATTTTTCATTTTTCACTATTGTTATTTTTTCTTTACCAATTAAAGATAAATTATATTTTTCAGTATCTACATAGTATTTATTGCTATCTTTGTACAAAGTAGCATTTCCTGCACCGTCTATAGCATAAACCCACAAGGCATAAACACCATAACTATCGGAAGGATAATCAATTTTATCAATTACTTCATAATTAACACTTGTACCTGAAGTTATATTTTGGTCATAAGTCAACCATTTATAATACACGGTAGAAACGCCTGTATAGGTATCTGTTGCTTTAATATCAATAAGGTTAGTTTCTCGATAAGTTGTATCATTATAAGTAGGAATAATCTCTACTATAGGACCTTTGCTATCTATTAAAAAAGGATATGAATGATAAAGAGTGCTATTACCGGCATCATCTTCTAAATAAGCCCATAAACGATAATATCCTTCACTATTATTAGGAGCGGATATGTAAGAATCTTTGTTACAAGTTGCATCTAAGTCATTTTCGCTTAATTCTAAATTATCTAAAGCCCATTTACATTTAAAAGTAGTTCCTTTTAACTCATTTAAAGTTAATTTGATGCTTTTCCCATTAGATACTTGCAAAGCATCTTGTTCACTTATTGATAAGGTTAAAACAGGGGGTAGATTATCAAAAATATAATGAAGATAAAACCAATTAACATTTTCTAAAGCATCATAAATAGCAAAATATATATAATATTCTCCATTTAGGTTTTCTCCCACAATTAAATCCGTTCCATTTTCATAAACATTAGTAATCGTTCCTAAATCCTCTAATATAGTAGAAGAAATTTGATAAAAAGAACTAAATGTTCCTGAATTATCCGAAAATTGAAAATTCAAAGTAACCTTTTTATATGTAAGGTCAAGGTCTGGATAATTGGCACTAGTAACAGTAGGAGCAGTATTATCAAGTTTATAACGTAAAATCATAAAAGTAAAACTATCATCACTACCAAACGAAACAATAAAAACATATATTTCACAAGTATAAGGTAAATTAATTTCAATTCCTTTTTCTTTATCATAAAGATATTTGCTATTATTCAAACTAGAAGCATCAAGATAATTATAATAACTAATACCATAATACAAATCATTTTCAACATCTATTTTGATATTAATAGATTTATAATAGTTATCGGTATTAGGAATAGAACTGTTTTCTTTGTTATAAATCAAATTGTTTTCTACTTCTTCTAAAAGGTAAAGATAATTAAAACAAATACACAAATAATTAGACGCATTATCTTGGACAAGAACATATAAATAGATATTTATAGTAGCTTGCCCATAATTAATTAAATATTCTCTATTTTCTTGGTAGGAAAAAGTCCCTCCATTAACGATTTGATTAACAAATTTATCTTTATTTATATTCATAAAATAAGAGGTACTAAAAAAGTATTTAATATAATCAACCCCTGAAACATCATCACTCGCTGTAAACTTAAATTGATAATCTTCTGTTAAATATGAATTATTGCTTAAATAATTACATTCATTTTCATTTTCACAAAGAACAGGTTTTGTATAATCATATTGGACTTCCAATTCGATAAGGGGACTAACTTGAATGGCATACGTGTAAGTTGGATTACTTATACATTCAAAAGTAAATTGAAAATAAATCTTATCAATATGAGATTCTCCTAAAACATAACTAGGCATATCTTCATCATATAAATCAAAAGTATAACTTCCTTGGGAAGAAAAATAATCTCCATTATTATCTAACTCGTCAATTTCTTTTTGTTCTTCATCATTGATAAAATAAGTTATTTCACTTTTCAAAGAAAAAGTTAAATCTTCTTGACTAGTTCCTTTTATTTCTACTCCAAAATGTAAAGTATAAGTATCATCTTCATTTTTTTCAAAAGAAGGCCAGATAACATTATCTTTACCAACAGAGATAGCAAAATCATTGGTAGATACTTCTTTTGCTTTTATTTCTTCACTAGTAAAAATCATAAAGAAAGAAAGCAAAATCAAGAAAAATGACCATAAAATAATATTTTTTTTCATTTTATTTCCTCCTTTATATTTTTAATCTTAACAAAACATTTGCTAAAATAGCATAACTTATAGAAACAATACACATCGAAATAAATAATTCTTTACTCAAAGGTGCTATTAGTAAAATAAGTGGTATTAATAACCAAATAAAATAAATCAAGATTTTAAACCAAAAATAGTTTTTTAGGTAATCTTTTTTAGAAGATGTTCCTGTTAAAATTACTAATTTATCATCTTTTTCAAGCAAATAATTTTTTCCTTTTATTTTAAAATCTTTAAAAAGATTGGATAGTAAACTAGTTTCTTCTATCATTATATTTTTGCTACTTTCAAAATAATGATTACAAGCAAAATAATTCAAAATTAAATCACCATTTTTTCCTTCTAAATATCCTTTTTCTCCTTTTTCTTTGACTTTAAAAGAACCTTTTAGATTAGATAAAACAAATTCATAATTAAATTGAGAGGTTTTTTCTAAAGAATAAGTTAAGTTATCTAAGTTAAGATATAAAGTTTTATGTAAATGTTTTTTATTGAAAATAATCGTTTTTTCAATATTGTTTCCATCAAAAGAAAAAGTATTGAAATGAAAAATAAGTTTTTTATCTTCATAATTAAGAATATAGTCTTCTTCAAAGTTTTTTGTCTTAACAGATAAAACACCTTTATCGGTATTATATTCTTGATTAAAGCCCTTTAATATTTCTTCTTTTGACAAATCATAATTAACATATATTTCATCTTTAGTTTCTTTTACTTTGTCCTTATTTAAAATGTTAAAAGTTAAGTAAGTATCCAAGATTATCAAAGGTTTTGTAACATCTATTTTTGACAAATCTAATCTTACTTTTTTTTCTTTTCTTAAACTATGATGACAATGGCCTTCTTTTATTTCCTTTTTTCCATTACATTTAGGGCAAACAACATTTTTTTGTTGATATTCTACTACTCCTATTCCATTACAAACGGGACAAATGGAAAGAGTAGCTTCTTTACATTCTTCTTTTTCAAAAACAAGAACATCAATTTGGCAATTTAAAAGAAGTTTTAAATAATCAACATTTATCTCACAAGGATATTTATAAAGGTCTAAAGTTTCGTTTTCGGTTTTAACATTTTGATATAATTCGATATCTTCATTTTCCAGTGGAATATAATTTATTTCTTTTTGATGATTAAAATAATTTTCATAATCAAATTTTTCTGCTTTTTCTTCAGGAATAGTTATTTCATTTTCTTCAAAAGTAATCAATTCTTTATTTTGAAGCATTTGGTACGCATATTGAATTTCTCGATATCTTTTATAAGCAATCGGAGAAGTATTATAAAGAGGATTATAAGTATCACTTAAGAGTTTATATGCTTCTTCGATTTCTTTTTTAGTCGCATTTTCATTTATTTTCAAAGTTTTGTAATAATCCATCTTTTTCACCTCCTATTATTTTAATTTTGTCCTTTTTATCATTGGTATTTTTCCAATATTAGAAGCAACCAAATAATAAAAACAGCCATATTTTTCTTTATTCAAAGTTGCTATAAAATCATATTTATCATTTTTTTCTAGTTCATATTCTTTTGTTAAAATCACGAAATCTTTTTCATATTCTTTTAGATTTTCTTTTTCAAAGTATTGCAAATTGTCATAAATAATTTCTTTCAAATCTAAAGGAAATTCCACGTCTTTACAATTTAATTCTGTAAACAAAGGATTAGCTTCTAGTATTTCTACTTCTATTTGGTAATCATCGCTAATATTAAATAAACTTTTTTTGTTTTCATTAATTATTTCATTTAACAAAGATAAACTAATTTCTTTATTATAAACAAGATAATCATCTTTATATTTGTTATCATTAAAAACAATTTTATAATTCAAAGGATTAATGGCAACACTTTGTTCTTTACTATCTTCTAAAATCAAAAAATAGTTATTTTCTAAACATTTATAAGTCAAATCATTGGTGATAATATCTAAACATTTTACTTCTTCAAAAGATAAAGAAGTTTCGATTAAATGATTATCAATTAATTCATAAAAAGCATTAGAAGCTAAATACATCAAAGGTTCAGTAATTTCAAAATCAAAAAGGATAGATTTTAATGACTTGTTTTCTTTATTTTCACTTGTGATAATTTTAAGTAACAAAAAACTAAAAAAATCTAAATCACATTTTTTATAAGTATTAATTTTTAATTTATAATCCGTGAAAGATAAAAAATTAATTTTCATAAAATACCTCCTATTAATCAAAAAATACATTCGGATTTTCTATTTTTCCGACAAATCTTTCATAAACTTCTTTGTATAATTTACGATTTACTTTTTCACCATTTTCCATTGAAGTAATTGGAACTTCTAATTTAGTAAAGAAAGGTGTCGCTCCTAAAACAATAAGCATTTTTTTAGCCCTTGAAGTAGCAACATTTATTCTTTCAAATTTTTTAGTAAATTCACCTGCATTAAATTTAGGATTATTTCTTACTAAACTGACAATAATAATATCTTCTTCTTTTCCTTGAAATTCATCAACACTAGATATTTTACTAGCATCTATTTGAAGTTTTTTATATTTTGTTTTTAAAACTTTTTTTCTTATTTCTTTAACTTGGTCATTATACAAACTAATAACACCAATAGAAGACATTTCAATTTCATTTTCTGCAAAGAAATTATCTAATTCTTTTAAAATATTTTCGGTCAAATAGATTTCTTCTTCATTGATAAAAGAAGAAGACAATTCATTACCTTTAGACAACTTTTTCTCATAAGAAATTGAGCCGTCTTTATTATAAAAAGAATTGAACCAATAAGTATGAACATTTTTAGTAAACAAAGGATTATCTTTTAAACTAATTTGAATATGGTGTTCCTTCGCTTTATTTTGTTTTTCAACATCAGCGATTTGTAATTTATCTTCATAAAAAGTATTAGTAACTTCAACAATTTGTTGATGAGCTCGATATTGATTAACTAACATTGCTTTATTACTTTTAGTACGGGTGAATAAATTACTAAACAAACTATCTTCGACCATATTTTGATATTCTTTTAATTTGTCGACACTTATTTTGTTTTCACTGCTCAAACTATCTAACATATTTGGTTTATACTTAAATGTTGGTGGTAATTGTCGGTGGTCTCCTACTAAAACAATGCTTTTAGAATATAAAATAGGAATTAATAATTCGATTGGAGTGGCTTTGGAAACTTCATCAATAATGGTAATATCAAAATCAATATTCTTTAAATCGACATTTCCTAAACCTAAAGATTTCAAATATTCATTTTTTTCTTCCAAATAAGAAGAATTAGCATTACAAGTAATTCCATAGACATTAGCGTTATTATTCAATAAATATCGAGTTAATTTTTTTCTATCATCTTCAATATCATTTTTCTTATTTAAAAATTCAACACAATCATCATATAAAGATTTATAGTGTAAATATCTTTCTTCTTTTTCTTTTAATTCTTGTTCTTTTTTTGTTAGTTCTTCTTCCAAAAAAGCAACTTTATCTAAATCAGTCAAAGGAATATCAAGATTATCAAAATCTAAATTATTCGCAAAATAATTATCTATTTGATTAAAGATTTTCTTTTTACTTTTTTCTAAAATTCTTATTTCTTTTTCTTCTTTTTCTAATTGTGAAAGGAAAACTATTTTTTCCTTTGTTAACTTTTCAATTTCTTTTTCATTTTCCTTGATACTTATTTCTTTTTGATTATCAATTTTAAAAGAAACTACTATATTTTGATAATCTTTTCTAAATTTTTCATTTCCCCATAAGTTTTCACTTAAACAAATTTTAAAATATTGATTCAAATCATTATTTTCAACATTATAAAAACTATTAAGTTGATATTTATCAATAATCTTATTAAAATCCTTGAACAAATCCAAATTGATATAACAACCATAATCTTTAATTTGATAATCATTATTTTTTAACAAAGATAAAACATCTAAATCTTTTTTGTTTTCTTTTATGGACAAAAACAAGTTATTAATTTCATTATTGTTAATTAATATTTTTGTCTTTAATTGATTAATAGTTTCTTTTAAAGATAAATAATTTTCTCTTTCTATTTTATTTTCAATTATTAAATCTTTTATTTCCTTTAATTCTTTTTTATTTTCCTTTATTTGTTTATAAAATTTTATAAAATCATCTTGTTTATTATGATAATTTTCCTTTATTTTATTGTATAAATTATCCACTAATTTATCTGGTAAAAAATCTTTAACAGAATTAGATTTTCTTTCCAAATTGATTAATCTTATTGGAAGAATATCTAATTGATTAGGTAATCTATCCAAAGCATTATCAATGGCAATATGAGTTTGACTAGACAATAAAACCTTTTTCCCTATTTTATTTGCTTGATAAACAAGTTCACTAATTACTTGAGTTTTTCCTGTTCCAGGAGGGCCTTGTATTAAAAATAAAGAATCACTATTTAAAGCTTTCCAAATAGCTTCCTTTTGATATTGGTCTAAATAAGAAGCTGACCACTTAATGTCTTGTAAAGCAACATCATCATTTAAAGTTAAACTTTCGGGGTTCATTAAATAAGAGATTATCCCAGGATTTTTAACATTACCTTCCAACAAATCACACATTGCTTGTTTTCCACGTTTATACAATGCTAAATCACCACTTAAAATATTAACAAGCAAAGGTTTTTCTCCAAAAAAGGAACAAATGTAATCATTAATTCTTTCAAGAATCAATTCATCTCCTACCCAAAATTTAGAAAAAGTGTAAATGTTTTCATCTTTGCAAGTTAAAGGTTTTAAAAGACTTCCTAATCTTTTTGTTTTAAAAGAAAACTCAATATCACTAAGGGTATTATTTTTCAATTTTTTATTTTCATCTAACGCTTCTTTAACATTAGCAATTTCGATATCTTCACTTATAAAAGAAGAAACCCAATTATAATTATCATCATTAACAAAAACTTCAAATTCGACAACAAAAAACGAATTTTCATTTCCTAAATAATCTTCCTTTTTAACATAAAGATAATTACTTCTATCATCATAATAAAGAACATCTTTATACTTTTGGAAATTTTCAAGATTTCTTTTTATTTCCACTATTTCTAAAACTTCAAAACTTAAACTATAAAGATAACCTATTTTGTCATAAAAAAAGTTTTTTTCAAATTCTAAATAATCAAGCCATTTTCTAATAAAATTTTTTCCTTTTTCATCACATATAAAAGGCGTATTTGAAATAATATTTCGCAATAAATCGGCATCACTTTTAACTTTTTTATTTTCGATAAAAGTAGAAACAGAACAAGATATTTTATTTTCATACTTTTGTTTAGGCTTATTTTTATTTATATAAATATCTTTAACTTCGATAGCAATTTTTTCTTCACTAAAAACTAAATCCGTTTTTAAAGTAATTTCTTTTTCATTATCCGTTACAGGACGAAAAAAGTAATTCTTGTAAACATCTTTTTTAACTTCTTTGACTACTTTTCTTTCAATATTAGGACAAGAAACATAAAAGTTTTTATATTTAGAAAAAATATCTTTCAAATAAGAAGAAAAAGTTATATCAAGCAATTCTAATTCTTTAAAAAAATCAGATTCTTGAGCTCTTTTAACATAACGATTTTGATAAATTTGGCTAAAATCAAAATATAGCATTACAATTCCTCCTTTTTTAATAAAGAAACAATTACTAAATTACCTTTACTATCTTTTACTCTAACAGGATTAGAAGACACTTTAACTTCAATATAATCTTCCATATTGGAACAAGAAGCATAACTCTTTACTTTTTCTCCAAAGAAATGTTGATAATCTTCAATATAAAAATGATTTTCCTTGTTAAAAGTACTTATTTGATAAATAGAATAAGAATGATTAATTAAAGTAAAAAAAGCACCTTGTTTATTATTTTTGTCCAACAAACCAAAATTACCCATAGACAAAAAATAATTACTTTCCTGATTTTTGTCCATATTAACTAAATACTTTTCATTATCTACAATAATACTTTTTTTATGACTACTAAGTTCTGTTTTAGTTAATTGTTCATCATAACGATATAAAGCATTATCTTTAACAAAGTATTTTCCAACGAAAACTTTGATTAATAAATCACCATTGACACCACCGTCTAAACTTGGAAATCCCATTTCTTTAAAAGTTAAAATATCATAATTCTTACTAAAATTTGTTAAATCTAAATACAAATAATTTGGGTCATTTAAAGGTTTAGTCAAACTATAATCAAAAACTAAATTTTGACTATATAAACTTTCTTTTTTAACATAAACTCCTTTTTCCTTTTTCTCTAAAATAAGGTTTCCATAATTATTTTTTCCCTTATTTCCTGCAACTTCACATTGAATAGGTTGATAAAAATCTTTTCCATTTAAACCTTTTCCTTCTAGTTTTATTACTTGTTGATAAACAATTTTATCTAATTTGATAGAACTAAAATCTACCATAGTTTCTACTTCTTTACTATTTTTAAATTCTTTTTTAGAAAAATAAAGAACCTTTTTAGAATAAATATCATCATCTTTAATAGAATAAAAATATTTATCAAAAATGACTACTTTTAAAATCAAATCACCTTGATTAATTCCCTTTTTAGAAACAATTAAAACAGGATTATCTAGTAATGATTTATTAAGAGAAATCTCCATTTCTTTTTTTCTTATAATTGTCGTTTTTCCTTTACAAACAGGACATATTTCTTTACATATTTTTCCTTTTCCCTTACAACAATTACAAGTTAAATCATTGCTGAAAATATTTATTGTTCCCGTTCCTTCACATTTAGGACATTTTACATAAAATTTATGAATATTTTGACTTTCTAAACAAACACAAGTAGATAATTGAAAGACTTTTCTTTTAACTTTTTTTTCTTTTAAAACATCAAAAAAAGAAACATAAATCACATCGTGAATATCTTCTTTATGTTCCATATTTAGATTATTTGATTTATCATACATTTCTTGCAATAATCCCATTTTTTTAACTCCTTAGTATATATAAATTATATAGTAATCTAAGGTACTTTTAAACAAAAAGTATCCTAATTTTCTCTTTTTAATAAAAATTTTAATATTCAACAACAGAAAATTATCTTATAATAAAAAAAAGGTGATAAAAAATGATAATCGATGATATAAAAGAACAAGCAAAATATACTAATGTATTAATACTTACTGATATGGACGGAGTAGTCGCAGAATTTGGAATTAATGAGAAAAAAAACATTCTCTCAAACGCACCTTCTTTCTATTTGAAAAGAAGACCAATTCAAACTACGATTGAAATTTTTAAAAGTCTAAGTGAAGAAGAAAATATAACGATAGGAATTGTTAGTAATTGTTTATATGAAGAACAAAAACAAGATAAATTAAAATGGCTAGAAACTAATATGCCTTTTGTTAATAAAAACTTTGTTCAAATAATCAAATTAAAAGAAGAAAAATATGACAAAGAAACAAAAAATTTTCTTAAATCAAAATACATTGAAAAAATGTTAAAAGATGAAGAATATATGGTTTATTTCTTTGAAGATGACATTGGAATAATTAGAGCAACTCAAAAAGTCTTACCAAATATTTGTACTGCCCATTTTAGTATGCTTTTAAAATAATTTCATCACAAAATTTCCTTAATCTATTTACATCTCTTTTAGATTTAAAGATAATAATGTCAAGGAGTGTTAATTATGTACCAAGATGTCCAAAAATATTTGCAATTTTTATTTGATATAGCCACTCAAAAAGATTATGTGAAAGAAGATTTAGTTGATAATAAAAACTATGTTTTTTATGACCAAATTGGTAGAAATAAAGAATTGAATTTTCAATTCATTTATGACCAAATTACCGATTTTGCTTTTCTTTCCTTGCTTAATAATTCTTCAATAGATATTGATGATGAAACACTAAAAACAATGGTAGAACAAGGAACTTTCAAAAAAGTCATAAAAAAAGAAACTCACGAAGGAGATTTAATCCAACAAAAAATAGCCGACTTAAAAACAACCCGTAATGGTAATGAAATTATTTATAAAGATATATTTGGAAAAGAAGTAAGAGTAAACAAAGGAAAAGATTATGAAGTTACCGCCCAATGCAACAGTGTTTTAGTGTCTAATTACTTAAATCAAAAAAAATTAAGTCCCCGTCATATTGTTAACATTATTCGTAACAATATGGCTCATAATGATTATCGAAAAATCGGAAAAGAAGAACTTAATTCTTTTTATGAAGGAACTTTCCCTAATCTAAACGAAACTTGTTACTTATTTAAAGACAAAAGTGAAAATATAGATGTTTTATTATGTGAATCGTGGCTAAGAGAATTTAAAAAAGTTTATTTTCATAGTGCCTATTTTAAAACAAATGAAAACGAAACCAATTTCTATTTTCCACGTTATATCCTTATCGATAACAAACCTTTACAAAGTGAAGAAGATTTAGAACGTATTTTTAATAATACTATTCATACGACGATAACTATCAAAAACTTAAAAGATAACTATATGGCTACTAGAGATTTTATTGAAGAACAATTATTTAACAAAGTATATGCAATGGATAAAAAATTAAAATATCAATTAAACAAAAAAAGCCCTGAAGAAGCTTCCATTATTATAAAAAAACATCAAGAAACAATTAAAACATATCTAGCACAAGCTTTAGAAAAACAAGGATTTACTGACTTTGAAATCGATTTTAATTTTGCTAGAGATGACCAAAACTATTCTCTTTATGTCGAACAATGGAAAAATAGATTTAGATACGACAAACAATTTTATGAAATCAATGATATTAATGAACAAATATATTTTCTAGCTACTTCCAGTAACTTAAAAATAGACGGAGGATTTGGAAATAAAAAAGTCAAAAATGGACTAACTCCTGCTATCCTTTCTCTATTCTCAACAATGATTGAATCAACTAGAATTGAAGTTCCAGGGTTAGAAAAAGTCAAAATTGTCCAACATTTCATTGACCATTTAGAAGAATTAAAACAATATGAATTAGAAATGTTTGCAAAACTATTAAGAAACAAATCTTCAAGTACGGCTTTAAATGTTTATGCTTATCTTAACAGGGTAAGCGGGCGAGATTTTTCTAAAAATGAAAGATTAGTTGTTAATAATTATTTTAGGTCTTACACTGCTGACCACGAATTAGCGTTCGTTGTTTCTTGTGCTTCTATTTATAATACTTTAATAGCTACTCAATTTACCGAAAAAACTTGCAAAAAAAATGAAAACAACGAATATCCTGTTTTAACAAATGATGTCTACAATTCAATTAAGAAAATTGATATGGACGGATTCCAATTCAAAACAAAAAATAGCGAAGAATTCAATTCTCCACAAGGCTACAAAGATAAAATGTTTATTTTTAATCAATTAAGGAATATCTTACTACACGGAAAATATTATATAAACTATTCAAATTTAGTAGATAATATTGAAGATACCGAATTGATTTTTGAAATGGAAAATACCGGACTAACAATAAAATGTAGTGCTAACAACATAATGGAACTTTGTAGTAATCCAGTGTTTTACAAAGAAAAACTTTTAGAAATAGAAAAACCAAAGAAAATTTAAAGAACCAAAAGATTAACATCGGTTAATCTTTTTTTTGATTATTCTTAAATAAATATTTTTCTTATAAAAAATTAATAATCCTTATTTTTTCCATTTATAGTATTGTTCATCTTTTAAAGCATCTATTTCAAAATCAGTTTCTTCATAAATAAAGAAAGCATATTTTTGATACAAATTTTTAAATTCCTGATAAGAAATAGAATAAGTAGCATTAGGATTAGTTATCCTAACAACATTTTCATTTCCTTTAAAATAAACCTTATTCTTATCTATTATTGTATATAAAGCAATTTTATTTTTTAAATATTCTATCGCTAAATCAATTTTTATAATATCTTCCATTTTTATATTTCCTTTATCCAACAACGTCTTTTTCTAATTATTTCTTTTTGATAATTTTTCCATTGAGCTTGTACTTCCTTATTATCTTCTAATTCAGGACCTGTTTCAGCATATTTAATTCCATTTTTTAAAGAAGTTTTTAAGATGTCATACATCATTATACCATTTATTCCAAGTCCTTGTGTATTTGGATCAACGGCAATTAAATACATATCTAAAACATCATTTTTCTTTAAAGATTTTAAAAGATGATACCACCCAAATGGAAAAATTTTCCCTTTAGATTTTTGTAAAGCAGTAGATATCGAAGGCGCTACAAAAGCAAAACCTTTTATCTTACCTTTGCTATCTGCAATGAAAGGAATATAATCAAAATTAGCCATTGAAATATAATCTTTTATGTATTTTCTTATTTGTTTTTCCGTTAAAAAAACAGTTCCGTGTAACTTGTCAAAAGCTTCATTATAAACTTTAAAAGCTTCTAAAATAGTAGGTAAAGCTTCTTTCCCTTTTTTGAATTTTATTAATTGATAACCTTGTCTTTCTAATAAAAAGGAAGATATTTTTTCTAATCTTGGATCTATTTCTTGAGGAATAGTTATTAAATATTCTACCCAATCAACATCTTTAATAAATCCCATTTCTTCCATATGTTTAACATAATATGGATAATTATAATAAGTGAAATTCAAAGAAAGTTTCTCATATCCTTCAAGTAACATTCCTTGCTTATCAAGATCAGTACACCCAATAGGTCCATTGAAATGAGTCATTCCTTTTTCTTTTCCCCAAGTGGCAATATAGCCTAGTAATGCCTTGCTAACTTCTAAATCATCAATAAAATCAAAATGATTAAAACGAAGTTGTTTAGCTTGGATTTTTTCATTATATCTATGATTTATTAATCCACATATTCTTCCTACAATTTTTTTGTTTTTATAGGCTAAAACTTCAATAGATTCGCAATACTCATAAGAAGGATTTTTCTTCCTATCAAAGTATTCTATTTCACCACTTATTAAATCAGGAACATAATAAGGATTGTCTTTATAAAGTTGATTTGGAAATTTAATGAACTTCTTTAACATTTTTTTATTAGTTACCCTTTTTAAAATAATTTCTTCCATTTTCAAAACCTCATTTTTAATAATTATAGTATGTTTGGACAAAATAAAAAAGAAAAAACATTTAATATTAGTTTTATCTTTTGTATAATTACCTTTAGGAGATGATAAAATGTTAGCATTAGTTACAGGTGCTAGTTCTGGAATAGGAAAAGATATTTCTCGTGAATTAGCCAAAAAAGGTTATGATTTAGTAATAACTGCAAGGAGAGAAGATAAGTTAAAAGAACTTAAGGAAGAATTATCTAATGTAAAGGTAGCCATTATTCCTTGTGATTTATCAAAAGAAGAAAATTGCTACGAATTACATGAAAAAACCAAAAATCTAGATATTGATTTATTAGTTAATAATGCAGGATTTGGTGTCTATGGAAATTTTGTAGAAACAGATTTAGAAAAAGAATTAGAAATGATAAAAGTCAATGATATTGCTTATCATATTTTAACCAAGTTATTTTTAAAAGATTTCGTCCAAAAAAATAAAGGACAAATTTTAAACGTTTGTTCAAGTGCTGCTTTTTATACAGGACCTAGAATGGCTACCTACTATGCTACCAAAAATTACATTTACTGCTTAACGGCTTCTATCTATGAAGAATTAAGAAAAATGAAATCTAATGTCAGCATAAGTGCTTTATGTCCTGGACCTGTTGATACTAATTTCAACAATGTTGCTGATGTGAAATTTGCTGACAAACCACTAACCAGTGAATATGTTGCTAAAGTTACTGTCAAAGGATTAGAAAAGAAAAAAATGCTAATAATCCCTGGATTCAGTATGAAATTGAATAAATTCTTCTCTCGCTTTATGAGTGAAAAAACAATACTAAAAGTTGCTTATTATGCTCAAATGAGAAAAAATAAATAAAAAAGCATTTTAAAACTGACAAATTCCCCAGCAAATTAGAAAAAAATATTTTTTTGTATTGAATTAGTTTTTTAATTGTGTTATACTTCCATATGTCAACCACGAAAGTGATTGTTCATATACACGCAAGTGTAGTTCAATGGTAGAACTTCAGCCTTCCAAGCTGACTACGCGGGTTCGATTCCCGTCACTTGCTCCATTTTGTTGATAAACCCTTACGTAGTAAGGGTTTTTGATTACTTAAATACTGGAAAAGGAACATTTAGGGAACATTTTTACATTTTTTCAATAATACTAATAATGTTTTTTCTACTCTCAGCAAATAAATGAGAGTATGTATTTAATGTTGTTGACACATCTTCATGACCTAACCTTTCTTTAATATAAATAGGGTCTAATCCCATTAATATTAGTGTCGAAGCGTGCGTATGTCTAAAATCGTGAATTCTAATTCTTTTAACTTTTGCTAAATTGCAAGCTTTGTCCTTAATCCTTGCTATTGTAGTCTTAGAAAGAGGTTTATTTATTCCAAATAAAAAATCAGTGTTTTTTGGCTTAATTTTATTTGTTTTCAAAAACGCAAAATATTTATCTAGGTTTTCAATTAAACTCGAAGGTAGATTTATAACTCTATTAGAATTTATTGTTTTAGGAGTTGACACATCATATTTGCCAGAATCCGACTTAAAACTAATAGATTTATTAACAATAAGAATTTTAGTTTCTAAATTTACATCTTCAAAAGATAAAGCTAATGCCTCACCAATTCGCAATCCTGTATAATATAGTAAATTAAAAAGAGTATTATAAACAGGATTTTCTACTTTTGATATAAATTGATTAAATTCTTCCTTTGTCCATACTTCTATAGTAGATTTTTTAATTGAATTATTTTTTAAAGGTCCTATCATTTTAACAGGATTTTTTTCAACATTATAAAACAAACGTCCGTACTCTAACATCTGACTAAAGAACGAATGAACAGTATTAATTCTACCTACACTTATTTTCTCAGTCATTAACTGATTTTGCCATTGTCTAATATCATTAATTGTAATTTTATTACAATCCTTTTCACCAAAAATAGGCAAAATATATTTTTCTATAGCTATTTTTTTATTATATAAGTGGCTAGCTTTTATTTTTTTCTTTTGGTCTTGAAGAAAATAACAATACAAGTCATTAATAGTTATCTTTTCTTTTACATCATCAAAGCCAAACTCAACTTCAGCTTTCAAAGCTTCTTTTTTTGTTTTAAAACCGCTTCTTTTGCAATTACGAACAGAACCATCTATATTTTGTACTCGTTTTCTAAAAAACCACGTATTTGTTTTTAAATCCTTATGAACT
>CAYTZW010000002.1:0-69391 GCA_964442785.1 uncultured Erysipelotrichaceae bacterium | reverse complement strand
AATCAACATCAGGTTTTTCCATACCTCCTAAAAATTGTCTAGCGTAAGAACTTAATGATTCCACATATCTTCTTTGACCTTCAGCGTATATAGTATCAAATGCAAGAGTACTTTTTCCTGAACCAGAAACCCCTGTTATAACGACTAATTTATTCTTAGGAATTTCAATGTCAATGTTCTTTAAATTGTTCTCTCTAGCACCTTTTATAACAATTTTATCATCTTTCATAATTTCACCAACTTTTCAGTTTAGTATTATACCATTTTGGGAAAAATATAGAACAAATAAAAAACATTAAAGAAATATTAAAGGGAAAAAATAATATTTTTTATTGACTTTTTTTAAAAATAAAAAAATAATTAGTACTATATATAAAACGAGGGAGGGGAGTTTTATGAAAAAGACTAAAATAGCTAGTTTATTAGTTTTAACTGCTTCTGTAATTGCTTTCACTGGGTGTGGAAACGGAGAAGATAGTGGTTCTAAGAAATATGCTAATAATGCTATAGGGTATGAAAAGGGAACTACATACAAAGCATTCTATAATTATGATCCTGAAACTTTAAATTATTTAGTTTCATACAAAGGGGAAGATCAAGAAATTTTTGCTAATTTAGTAGATGGATTAGTTGAAAATGATAATTATGGAAGAATTGTTCCATCGCTTGCTGAAAGTTGGACTGTCAGCCAAGATGGATTGAAATGGACATTTAACATCAGGAAAGGAGTTAAATGGGTTAGAAACAATGGAACTGTTTATGCAGATGTAACAGCTCATGACTGGGTAACATCTGCTCAATATGTTTTGAATCCAGCATCAGCGTCTAATACATATTATTTACTGACAGACGATTTTATTTCTGGGGCAGAAGAATACTATTGTGCCTTAGAATATAAACAATTACAATCTGGAGAAGCAGATGAAGCTTCACTGGCAAATAGTTGTTGGAGAGAAAAATATGCAGGAAAATTAAATTTAGATACTGCTGCAAATTTTACTAATGTAGGAGTAAAAGCAATTGATGATTATACGTTGGAATATACATTAAAACAACCTGCATCATATTTTTCAACGGTATTAACTTATGCACCTTATTTTCCAGTAAACAAGGCGTTTATTGAAGAAATTGGATTTGATAACTTTGGAACATCTGAAACTAATTTTCTATACAATGGTGCTTATAGGCTAAAAACATATCAATTAACAAGTTTAATTGAATTACAAGCAAATGATATGTATTGGGATAAAGAAAATGTTCACATTCAGACAGTTTCTTTAATCAAATATCCTGATTCAATGTCAGATTATTCATATGCTAGAACTCAATATGAAGCTGGAGAAATTGATGGGTTTAGAGTAAATCCAAATGATACTACAGGATGGAAAAAATATGTTACGGGTTCTTCTTCAAGAGCAGGAACTTTAAAAACTCCAGCATCAGATATTGCTTATTCAACTGAAGGAATTGGAGATGGTTCATCTTATGTTTTATTCTTCAATCAAGTGTTTGATCCTTTAGAATATGTCGGAAAACATCAAAATTTCAAAACAACTTTAAATGAAACTGAAATTGCAAATGCTGCAAAAGCTATGGCTAATAACAACTTTAGAAAAGCATTAACTTATGGATTAAATAGAAGTTATTTCCATGAAAGATATTTCCCAGAAGGGTACGAAAATAGAAATCAATATATGATTAATACGTATACTCCTTACAATTTTGTGAGTGATGATGAAGGTAACGACTATTTAAAATATTATGCAGCAGAATATGCTAAAAACGAAGTTGCAAATTGGGATACGTTAACACAAGAACAACAAGAAGCTAAAGTGGAAGAAATTTTCAATAAACTAACACCATCTCAAGATTTCATTTATGATGAAGATAAAGCAGCGTACTATTTAAAATTAGCTAAACAAGAATTACAAGCAGAAGGAGTCACATTCCCTGTTAAACTTGAATATTTGGGTTTATGGCAAGAAACTCAAGTTGCTTATGATAATGATATGATTAAAAGATGGAATGCTGACTTAAAAGCGGCAGCAGGAAGTGAAGTAATTCAAATTGTTAGAAATAGCGCAGTTCAAGGTGAATATGACTATTTATATGGAAGCAATTATGGTGTATATCACTTGTGTACTTCTGCTTGGGGAGCTGATTATGGAGATCCTCTAACATATTTAGCAACATTAACATCCGGTGGTGCTTTTGCATCATTTGCAGGTATTAATAAAGATGAAATGGCTAGTTATGATGAATTAGTAGCAACAGCAGCAGGAATACAAAATGTCTCCGAAAGATATGCAGCATTTGCAAAAGCTGAATATGATTTAATTTACAATAAAAATGTTATGATTCCATTATATATGGCAGGAGTTGGAACTAATGTTTCTGTAAGTAAAATTGTTCCTTATACTGCTATGAAATCACTATATGGTTCATCATCAGACAAGTATAAAGGTATGATTGTTGCAAAAGATGCGGTTAACCAAGCAACAAGAAATTATTTAAAAGGTATTTATGATGGCCAAAAAGAATTCATATTAAAACAAGACTTGTTCGCAGCATCATTAATTAAAAAAAATGATGAAGAGTAAATAAATTTTTTGTATAATAAAAAAACAGGGTTAGAAATCAATTCTGGCCCTGTTTTTTCTAAATTGAAATGGAGGAATATTTGTGAACACAAGTGCATGGGGAACAGCTCAAAATATTGTAGAGATTATTTTTAGTTTCTTGGTTTTTAGTATTTTTGGAATTGTAATTTTAGGAAATATTATGAAATGGATTGCTAAAATATCAAAAAGCAAAAATAAATTTATTAACTTTTTTAGACGACCACTAGTTATTTATACAATAAATAGAACAGGGAAAGCGTTATTTACTATATTTTTAGTACTTACGGCGACTTTCCTATTGTTGAGATTATTACCAGAAGAAACATACTATATTCATGTAGTTAATAAACTACCTGAATCAAGTAAAGCAGCCTACATTGCTAGAGTTAGAAGTAATTTGGGTTTTGATAAAAGATTAATTCAACAATTATTCGATTATTATTACAAACTGCTACCAATTCCGAAGAAAATAGGTGTAGGTCTGTATATTGATTCAATGACAGGAGAATTAACATATCAATCTTATAAAACTGTCTACACATACTTTGATGTTTCTTTAAGTTTACAAACTAATGTTCCTGTTTTGGATATTATTTTTGAAAAAGCTACTGTTTCATTCTTGATTGGAATAATTGCTGTGGTAATAGAGATGATTATTGCTTATCCTTTAGGAGTTATAATGGCAATGAGAAAAGATAAGATAATTGATAAGTTAGGAAAGGCATATACAATATTAGTTGATTCTATACCTTCTTTAGTATATTTTTTATTGTTGCTATTTTTATTTCAAAAATTCGGGTTGAGCATTGGATTTAGAAAGGATGATATGAAAACTTGGATTGCACCAATTATATCTCTTGTAGTAGCTGGCATTCCAGGTATAGCTATTTGGGTAAGAAGGTATATGGTAGATGAAATGAATTCTGATTATGTTAAGTTTGCACAGGCAAAAGGATTATCAAATAATAGAATTATGTTTGTCCACGTTTTAAGAAATGCTGTGGTACCACTTGTAAGAACTTTCCCATCTGCAATATTATTTGCATTAACAGGATCTTATTTCATTGAAAATCTTTATTCTATTCCAGGATTAGGACAAACACTTATTAAAGCAGTTGGAAAACAAGATAACAATGTGGTATTAGCATTAGTTATCATTTATGCATTTATTTCTACAGTATCATATTTAATAGGTGATATTCTAACAGCACTTGCTGATCCACGTGTTTCATTAACGGAGGAGGAATAAATATGAAAAAAGAGTTTATTGTCAAACATAATGTTGAAGATTTATTCAAAAGAGTAGAACTTGAAGATAGTAAAATAGAAGAAATTTCTGTTGAAAAATATTCATATTGGAAATCGGTTTTTAAATCAGTAATAAAAAAGCCAAGTGCAATCATAAGCTTATCAATTATTCTTATTATTGTCCTATTTTCAGTATTTGCGCCTATGTTTAGTAAATATGATGTATTAAATTTCAGTCCCAGTTCAGCTAATGCTTACTTGGGTCCTAATTCAAAGCATTGGTTTGGAACAGATGGTATGGGCAGAGATATGTGGACTTTGGTTTGGACAGGTACTAGAACTTCACTATCATTTGCTGTAATAGTAGCTTTGATAAATACAGTTTTAGGAATTATTATTGGTTCAATTTGGGGCTTCTTTAAAAAAATAGACCCAATTATGATTGAACTTAGAAATTTTATCTATAACATTCCATCATTGTTATTGTACGTGTTGCTATTATTTGTTTTGCCTAGATCTTTTTGGACATTAGTTTTCATTCTTACTTTATTTGGGTGGATGGGATTAGCAAACTTTGTTAGAAATCAGATTATTATTATTCAAAATAGAGAATACAATATTGCATCAAATACCTTAGGATCTAAACCTTTAAAAGTTATTACACATAATTTATTACCATATTTAGTTTCAGTTATTGTTACAGTTATTTCTACTGCAATTCCAGAAGCTATTTCTGCAGAGGTTGGATTAAGTTTCTTTGGACTTAGTTTTGCGAGTGATGAAGCAATAACAATAGGAAGGGTTTTGAATAATGCGGCCAGTAGTGGTGTTTGGATTGAAAAACCTTACGTTATTATTTTCTCCGCCTTTGTAGTTGTATCATTAACAATTTCATTCTTTACTCTAGGGCTTAATTTGGCAGATGCTACTGACCCTAAAAATCATAGATAGGAGGTGTACTGATGGAAAATTTAGTTGTTAAAGATTTGAAAATTCAAACCACTATCAATAAATCAACTTTTATTTCTGTTAATAATGTTTCTTTTAAAGTAGAAAAAGGAGAAACATATGGTATTGTCGGTAATACAGGAGCAGGAAAATCTATTTTAGTTAGATACATTACTTCTGAATTAGAAAAAAATTCTCTAGTTTTGAGTGGCAAAACTTTAATAAATGGAGAAGAATTAAAAAATCCATATACAAGACATAAACCAAAAGAAAATAAAGTTTTTTTGGTTAATTCACATTCAATTGAAAAATATGATGATGTTTTATCTTTAAAATCACATTTTGCTTTTCAAAAGTACACTCTAGCAGATATTAATTTACCTGAAAGTGTTTGGAAATTAAAATCTAAAAAAGCGTATCCAATTACTAAATATAAAATGCATATTTTAAGCATTATGGAACAGAAACCAAATTTAATAGTTATAGATTTGCCTAAACAATTAGATGATTCTGAAAATGAAGAAATATTAAATATTCTAAAAAAATTTCAACAAGAATTGAAATACACTTTATTAATTTCAACTTCTAATATTGAATTAGCTAAGAAGTATTGTAACAGAATAGCAATCTTTTATGATGGAAGAATTGTAGAAGAAGGAAAACCGGATGAGTTAAAAAAAGAATTGCCAATCTTAGAAGTAAAAGATTTGGTCGTCAAATTCAAAGTTAGAGGAGATGATTTAACTGCATTAAGAAAAGTGAGTTTATCATTATATAAAGATGAATGCTTAGCAATTGTAGGGGAATCAGGATCTGGAAAATCAGTTTTAACTAAAACATTTACCGGAATGTTAGATGCAAATGGGTGGATTGATTCAGGAAGCGTCATATTTTTAGGACAAAATATTTCTAAGTTTAAAACTAATAAAGAATGGTCAAAAATAAGAGGAAAAATGATTGCTACGGTTTTTCAAGATCCTATGACATCATTGAACCCTTTGCTATCAATTGGATACCAAATTAGTGAAGTTTTAAGAATTCATAGTAAGATGAGTAGAAGACTAGCTAAAAAAGAAGCTATTAATTTATTAACTAGAGTTGGAATTCCCGATGCTGCTAATAGATATAATGATTTACCTTATCAATATTCTGGAGGTATGAGACAAAGAGTGGTAATAGCAATTGCACTTGCTTGTCATCCTAAAATATTAATATGTGATGAACCTACAACAGCGTTAGATGTTACAATTCAAGCACAAATACTAGAACTTATTAAAGATTTGCAAAAAGAGTACGGTTTCACAACAGTTTATATTACTCACGATTTAGGAGTAGTTGCCAACGTTGCGGATAAAGTTGCAGTTATGTATAGTGGACAAATAGTCGAATATGGATTAGTGAATGAAATATTTTATGAACCCGCACACCCTTATACCTGGGCTTTATTATCTTCTTTACCCCAATTGGGTATAAAAGGTCAAGATTTATTTGCAATTAAAGGGACACCTCCATCATTAAAACAAAAGATAAATGGAGATGCATTTGCCCCTAGAAATCCATATGCATTAGCTATTGATTTTAAAGAAGAACCACCAGTATTTGTTATATCAACAACTCACTGGGCTAAAACTTGGCTACTTGATCAAAGAGCACCAAAAGTTGAAATGCCAAAGCAAGTGGCTAATTTAAAAATGAATTTAGAAGAACAAGCAAAATCTGTTGCTTCTAATATAACCAATAAAGTAAAAGAAATTAAAATAGTTACTAAGAAAGCAACAGCAGTTAAGAAAGGAGTGAAGAAAAATGAAAAAGAATAATTCTATCATTTATCTTTTCTCACTTACTAGTGTATTTGAAATTGTTAATATTTTTATTTATTTTAAGAATCCAACAATTCATAATTTAATTTTATTAATTGCAGGTTTTATAAGTGTATTAACATTTACAAATATAATGATACAAAATAAAAATTATGATTTTGAAAAAAATGAAAAACTATTGAATCTATTATTAGGAGGTTCAATAATTTCTCTAAATGCAATTGTATTAGCATATGGATTATACCTTTATAATCAAGAATCTAACAAAATTAGTTCTATTAAACTTTTCTTTATTTTTATTCTAGAGGTATTATTAACTTCTACTTGGACTTTAAAATTAACAAAAGTATTAATATGTTATTTAATAAGTGCTTCTAAAGAAGAAAAAGAGTTGGTTTTTAATATTCTAAACTTAATAAGAATATCATTAATTATTTTCTACATTATTTTATTATGTTTAAAAGAAAAAAAGTTAATAAAAATAGGCAAAATTTTAAAAGTTACCAATTGGTTATTATTACCTATTTCTTTCACTTCATTTTTTTGTTCTATATTTTCATTGAAATCTTTAGATGTAATGGAATATGAATTAAATTCGGAAAAGATAGAATTACCTAAAGATGTTTTATTAAGAATGGAAAATGTTAATATTGGATTTTATCGTGGTTTGAATTTCTTTAATGTTGTTCCTAATTTATCATTGGACATTTACAAAGGTGAAACCTTAGGTCTTGTGGGAGAAAGTGGCTCTGGTAAAACCACTATTGGTAGAACAATTGTTGGAATTAATAAAGTAAGAGAAGGTAAGATAATTTTCCACGATAAAGTTATAAATGGGACGATATCACCAAAGGTAAAACAAGAAGTTAAAAAAGGTATTCAAATGATTTTCCAAGACCCTGCGGCAAGTTTAAATGAAAGAACTACAGTAGATTATATTATTTCAGAAGGACTTAGAAGTTTCCATTTGTATGAAAATGAAAAAGACCGTGAAAAGAAAGTTCACGAAGCAATTAAAAGTGTTGGTTTATTGCCTGAACATTTATCAAGGTATCCTCACGAATTTTCAGGAGGACAAAGGCAAAGAATAGGAATTGCTCGAGCCATTGTTATGAAACCAGAACTTATTATTGCAGATGAACCAATAAGTGCTTTAGATGTTTCTATTCGTGCTCAAGTATTGAATTTGCTAAAGAAATTTCAAGCAGACTATGGATTAACATATTTGTTTATTGCTCACGATTTATCCGTAGTTAGATTTGTAGCGGATAGAATAGCCGTTATTTACAAAGGTAAAATCGTGGAACTTGCTCCTTCTGATGAGTTGTTTATTAATCCATTGCACCCTTATACTAAGTCTTTATTATCCGCTGTACCTCAACCTAATCCTGAACTTGAAAGAAACAAAAAGATTATAAAATATGTTCCTGATAATGTTATGGGTAGAGAATTAAGGGAAGTTAAAAAAGGCCATTTTGTTTTAGCAACAGAGGAAGAAATAAAAGAATATAAAAAAATATTAAAATAATTATGTAAGTACAAATGTGCTTACATTTTTTTTATAAAAAAAGGTATTTATTTAATACCTTACTTTACGATTAATTCGATAAGGAAAACTATTAAATAAATACACATATTAAGGAAAGAGGCATAATAGCAAATAAATCTTTTAGGAGCGTATGTTGCTTTTTCTTCCTCTTTTAAAGGTTGATCCCAATTTTTAGTTTTTTTCCTAATTTTGTTGATTTTATAATTTCCATATAAATAACCAAAGGCAAAGATAAAAAAGGAAATTACAAATAGGAAATCGTAATATTTTAATAAATCCATTTTGTATATAAAGAAAAATATTAAGGAAATAATGTTAGATATGAGAACTATTATTCCAATTTTTAATAAGGTTTTTAAATCTTTGATTTTAATTTTTTCTATTAGTTTTTTCATTTTGCTTTTCTAATCTCCCTTTTTACTAAGATTTCTAAGTCTTTTAGTTGTGTTTTGTTTAGTTTTACATATTTATCTATTAAATCTCCATTTGAAGTCATATTTTTGACAACAAAATCTAAAATGGAATTGTATTTAGAAGTTAACTTGGCTCTTTTAACCATTGGTTTGGTTAAATAATTTTCTAGCTCTGGAATTATATCTTTTAGGTTGTAATCTTCCATAAGACGAATTAAAGGGTCAAAATAGGCTAATTCTTCTCTTAAACTATCTTCATTAATTCCTGTTGATGAAGATAGGGAAGCAACATCAAAATGTTTCTTTTTGCCGTTTTTAATAATAGATAAATATTTTTTAACTTTTACTTTGGTAATTTTATTCATAAAACCACACCTTTTTTTTATTTTAACAAAAGAGAAAAAGAAAATGAATACAAAAAATGTTTTATATATAATTTGACTTTATAAAAAAACATATGTAAACACCTACATATGTCTTTAACTTTCTTTATCCTCGGATTTTATTTCTAATAAATTTTTATTTTGAGCATTAAGTGAAGAAACCGCACTTTTGCCTACTCTTTGTTCATAAGCAATTTTTGCAGTTTTTGCTACTTCTCCACCTTCTTTTGCAATTCTTTTATGTTCTTCCATATTACTGGGTTTTTGTTCTTTGCTCATTGCGGTTGTTGTAACTTCTGCAAGCATATTTAAAACGAGTTCAATGGTGTTAATTTCAACTGGTAACAAAATGATACCAGTTCACTTCTTTCTTTTTTTAGTCTTCCCTTTAAAATTTACTACTATCGTAATTCTTAAAAGGTTTTGCTTTTGGCAAAGTCGTAAAATACCTTTTGTGTTAAGAATGTCTGTGCTATAAAATTTTCCGTCACTAGATAGTAATTTCAGTTGGTAACAAAATGATACCAACTCATTTCCTTCCTTTAAAAAAATTTCCAATACTTTCCACTACTATTATAATCCTTGTTGGTTAAAATATTAATTACATCTACAACTGAAAAATACCAATCTTTTTACTGCTCGTTCCAAGCAGTTCTGATTTTTTTGTCCTCAAAAATTTTAATGTTAGACATATGTGATCTCCTTTGAACACATTTTAGCATAAATAGAAATTACTTACATCTAAATTTTGACATTTTTTATACATTCTTTTGCTTATGAAAAAAATTCTCCACAATAGTGAAAAAATGAGTGTTGCTAGAAATAATTTCTAATTTTGTAGGAAAATATTTAATCATTATAAATAATAAATCCGTAGTGGCTTTGTTTAACTTTCTAAAAAATGAATAATATTTATAATTTTTCTCTGTGTGTTTACTAAAAAAAATAAATTTGTTAAAATTATAGTTAGAGGTGAACTATATGATAAAAGGACCTTTGCTTACGTATGCTTCGAGTAATGACTATATCATTAAAAATGGTAGAGCCTATAAATTGATAGATAAATATTATGTTACTTTGTCAGAAGAATATGGATATAAAAGAATTGTGGTTTCTATTTCTGGAGATGTTGATTTGATTAGAAAACGAGAAATTGAAACTTTTGTTAATGATAATATTATTAATTATCGTATTTCTAAATTTAGGTGGAATGATAATAATATTGAAATATGCTTTCAAACAAGTAGTGGCAAGAAAACTGTTGCTAGAATGGATAAGTTTTTAAATGATTTTATTTTAAGACTTAAAAATGGAGAAATTAATGGCTCTAATGTTTGTTTTTATTGTCATCGTTTAAATAATCAAGATTCTTCTCTTTTTTGTCTTGATGGTTTTGCCGTTTTAGCTCACGAACATTGTATGGAAGAATATAATAAAGTTAACGGTATTAATACTAAAAAGCATTATAATAATGGAAAACTTGTTAGTGGTTTGGTTGGCTGTTTGTATGGTGCTGTTATTGGTTCTATTTTATTGCTTTTATCTGTTTTTATTGGTTATCCTATTTTTATCTTAGGAATTCTTACGGGAATGTTAGCTCATTTTTATTATGAAGTTTGCGACGGATATAATAGTTATTTAATTAAATTAATCTTTATTGTAGGGGCTACTTTTTTGTCTATATGGGGAGCTTATTATTTACCTACTTTGTTAACAAAGGAAACTTTTAAAATTTCAACTTCGTTTATTTTAGCTTTGGTTAGTGGTTTTGGCGGTTGTTTCATTAATTTAAAATTTAAAAGGAAAGACAAATATCCTAGTGATCGTTTGTATCGTTTGAAATGAAATACTATTTTATAATTAATCCTGCGGCAGGGAAAGAAAAATCATTTGATTTGAAAAAAGAAATTGAAACAACTTGTAAAGATTTAGATTATGTAATTTATGAAACAAAATGTGAAAAAGACGCTACTAGATATGTGAAAGAAGTATGTCAAAATAATAAGGAGGAACTTCGTTTTTTTGCTTGTGGTGGGGACGGAACGATAAATGAAGTGGCTAGCGGACTGGTTAATGTTACTAATGCTTCTTTAGTGCCATATCCTTATGGTTCTGGAAATGATTTTGTTCGTTATTTTCAAACGGATTTTAAAGATATTAAAAGTCTTTTAAATAAAGAAGCAAAACCTGTTGATATTTTAAAAGTTAATGACTTTTATAGTATTAATGTGGCTAATATAGGATTTGATGCTGATGTTAATGCAGGAGTTATTTCTTTGAAGAAGAAAATGAGCATTGAAAAGGCTTATAACAAATCTTTAATAAAATGTTTTTTAAAGAAATTTCATAATGAATATAAAATTACTATTGATGATAAAGAAGTTTTAGAAGGTTCTTTTATTCTGTTTACTTGTGCTAATGCTAGTTTTTATGGTGGAGGTTTTAAGTGTGCTCCTTTTGCTAAAATTGATGATGGTTTGATTGATTTTTGTGCTATTAAGAAAATATCAAGATTTACTTTTTTAAGGGTTGTTAAGAGTTATAAAGCAGGAACTTATTTTGAAAAAGTAAAGCCTTCTATTTATTGTTATCGAAAATGTCAAAAAGTAGAAATTCAATCTAAGGAAAAAATGAGTATTAGTTTAGACGGAGAAATGATTTTTTCGGATAAAATTGAAGTTTTAATATTACCAAAAGCTTTAAATTTAGTTTATTAATTGAATATCTTTTTAAATTAATCACTATAATAAAATATGGTGATTTTTTAATGGAAAGAAAAATAGAAAGAGATTTATTTGTTTCAATACCTTTGCTTTTTTTAGTGGGTTCGGTTTTTCATTTTGTTTTTAAATGGTTTGGTTCACTTTATTTCTTAGCACCTTTTTTTCCTATTAATGAAAGTATTTGGGAGCATACGAAACTTTTAGTTTTGCCACTTTTTCTTTTTTATTTGCTTTATTATTTTTTGTATAAAAATAAATATTTGTTAGATAAAGAAAGTTGGTTTACATCTTTATTAGTTTCAATAAGTGTTTCGGTTTTGACAATGATTGTTTTTTATTATACTTATTCTGGTGTTTTAGGGAAAAATATTGCTTTTGTGAATGTTTTTTCTTTGTTGTTTTCTCTTTTTTTAGGACAAATTTTGGCTTCGAAGTTTTATAATGAAAAGAAAAAAGTTTCTTTTAAAGTTCTTTTGTTTTCTTTTATTTTCCTTTTTGTTTTTTATTTAATAATGACTTTTTATCCTTTTAAAATTCCTCTTTTTTATGATATGAATAGTCATAAATATAGTTATTAATCTATTTTTTTCTTTTTTATACCTTCGCCTATACCATTTTTGAATTTTAGTTATATTATCTAATGGAGGTAGGAAAAATGAATGAATTTTATTATATGAATTATTGGAATGGATATCCTGATTTCAATAATGAGTATCAAAAAGAAATAAGAGAAAAAGAGAATAATTCTTCGATGTTTTATGATTCTCAAGAAGGATTTGTCAAAGGAAACCTAAAAAAAGACGAATACAAGGCTTATAAGAACTATATTCCTTCTGTGCCAAGTGTTTACTCAGAAAGGGAGAAAGACCTTTTAAATGTCCAAAAATATGCCTTTGCGGTTAATGATTTGAATTTGTATCTTAACAATAATCCTTCGGACGGAAAAGCAATGGAATTATTTAATAATTATCGAAATGAATATTTATCTGCTTTAAGAGTTTATGAGAGTAAATATGGTCCTTTAGGATTATATGGGACAAAAGTCGATGTTTATTGGCCTTGGAATAATGGTCCGTGGCCTTGGGAAGGGGGTAAATAAAATGTGGCTTTATCAAAAAAGTTTACAATACCCGATTAATATAAAAAATAAAGATATTAAAATGGTTAAAGCAATTTTAACTCAATATGGTGGCCCTTATGGAGAACTTGGAGCAGCTTTAAGGTATCTAAATCAAAGATATACAATGCCTGATGACAAAGGAAAGGCTTTATTAACTGATATTGGAACGGAAGAATTAGGACACGTTGAAATGATTTGTACAATGGTAAGGCAATTATTAAAAGGGGCAACTTTAGATGAAATGAAAAAAGCTGGATTAGACGGTTATTATAGTGAACACGGGTATGGTTTATATCCTCTTGATGCGGGTGGAGTACCATTTACTTTTGCTAACATCGGTGGAACAGGAAATCCTGTTGCGGATTTGGCGGAAGATGTTGCTGCAGAAGAAAAAGCCAGAGTTACTTATGAGCATTTAATTAATTTAACTGATGACCCTGATGTTAAAGGGCCTTTAGAGTTTTTACGACAAAGAGAAATTGTGCATTATAATCGTTTTAAAGAATTGTATGATGAATATAAGGAAAAAGGTTATTAATACAAGTATCAACTAGCTACTGAATAAGTAGCTTTTTTTATGGAATTAAGTTGTAATAAATGTTAATATAATAAAGACAGAGGTGTAGAAAATGAAAAAACTTTATTTAGATTTTGATGGAGTTCTTATGAATACTAATGTTTTATTACACGAACAAATGGAAGCAAGTAATATCGATTTAGAAGATACTAAATCTAAAACTGAGTTTTTAAAACAAATTGATTTTAAAAATATCCTTGATAATGCTTTAGCTATTAATAATAGTTTGGAACAAATAGGTAAATTAATGGAAACTAATATGTTTAGAATTAAAATTTTGACTCACGTTTTATCTATCGCTGAAGCTGAAGAAAAGATTGCTTTTATGAAAAAACATTATCCTATTTTAGATGTTGTAATTGTTCCTAAAACTTTTGATAAAAATACGATTGTTAATCCAAAAGGGGCAATTTTAGTTGATGACTATACTCCTAATCTTCGTTTATGGGAAGAAGCAGGAGGAATTGGGGTTCGTTTTTCTTTGAAAAAGAATGGAAAAGGATTTAAAGCAATTTCAGAACTTCAAGAGTTGATAGAGATGTTTAAGGAAGATGAGGTAGTAGTAAATGATACAGGTAATTAATGTAGGGCTTCAATTTGGAAGCCGTGTTTTATTTAAAGATGTTAATTTGAAGTTTAGTAATGGTAATTGTTATGGTATTATCGGTGCTAATGGAGCAGGAAAATCGACTTTTTTGAAGCTGTTATCAGGTGAGTTAGAACCAACAGATGGACATATTATTTATGACGCTAAAGAAAGAATGTCAGTTTTAAAACAAAATCAAAATGCTTATGATGACCAAACTGTTTTAAAAACTGTTTTATTAGGCCATAAAAGATTAGTAGAAATAATGGAAGAACAAGAAAGATTATATAGTAAACCTGATTTTAATGATGAAGACGGTATTAGAATTGCGGAACTATCAGGTGAATTTGAAGATATGGACGGTTGGAATGCTGAAAGTAATGCAGCTTCACTTCTTAATGGTTTAGGTATTGGAGAAGATAAGCATTATACTTTAATGGGAGAGTTAGACGGAAAAGAAAAAGTTAAAGTTTTGCTTGCTCAAGCAATATTTGGAAATCCTGATATTTTAGTTTTAGATGAGCCTACCAACAACTTAGATGCTAAAGCAACTTTGTGGTTAGAAAACTTCTTATACAATTTTGAAAATACGGTTATTGTTGTTTCTCACGACCGACATTTCTTAAACAAGGTTTGTACTCATATTTGTGATGTTGATTTTGGAAAAATTAGTATGTATGTTGGAAATTATGATTTTTGGTATGAAACTAGTCAATTACTTGCTAAACAAGCTAAGGATTTGAATAAAAAGCAAGAAGCTAGAATTAAAGAGTTACAAGAATTTATTGCTAGATTTGCCGCTAATGCTTCAAAGTCAAAACAAGCTACTAGTAGAAAAAAAGAATTAGAGAAAATCACTTTAGAGGATTTAAAACCTTCTTCAAGAAAGTATCCTTATATTGATTTTAAATATGAACAAGAAATTGGAAATGATGTTTTAGAAGTAAAAAACTTAACTAAAAAAGGTTTATTTGAAAATCTGTCTTTTACTTTGAATAAAAAAGATAAAGTAGCTTTTTTAAGTAGTAACAGTCAAGTTACGACTACTTTATTTAATATTTTAATGGGACTTGAAGAAGCTGATTCCGGTACAGTAAAATGGGGACTTACCATAACTCCTACTTATTTACCAAATGATAATCATTCTTTCTTTGATAATTGCGATTTATCTTTAACAGATTGGTTAAGACAATATTCAAAAGATAAAAGTGAATCTTATGTTCGTGGTTGGTTAGGAAGAATGCTTTTCTCTGGTGAAGAAGCTTTAAAAAGTGCTAAAGTTATTTCTGGAGGAGAAAAAGTTCGATGTATGTTAGCGAGAATGATGTTAACAGCAGGTAATGTATTAGTAATGGACGAACCTACAAATCATTTGGATTTGGAATCTATTACGGCTTTAAATAAAGGAATGGAAAATTACAAAGGAGTACTTTTATTTACTACTCACGACCACGAAATAATGCAAACAGTCGCTAATCGTATTATTGATATTGTTGATGAAAAAACAATTATTGATAAAATGTGTACGTATGATGATTATCTTGAATTTACTCAAAATTAAATTTATGGTACAATAAAACAAATCAGGAGGACATATTATGTTTTTAAGTAATGCGATCGAAGAATTTTTAGTTGATATTTTACCTTGGGTAATTGGTATAATTGATATTTTAGGAGTAATTGTCATTTTAATAGGTTTAGTAATTGCAGTGTATCATCTTTTTAACCAAAAAAATGAAAATATCACTTTAGGAAAAACTGTTTGTTTAGGTTTAGATGTTTTGTTATGTGGCGAAATTTTAAGAACGATTATTGTTGAAAATATCAAAGATTTAAAATTTGTTGCTTTGTTAGTTCTTATAAGAACCACAATGGCAGTAGTAGCAAGGTGGAAACTTAAAGTAGAAGTTGATGAAGAAAGAGAAGGAGTTGCGATTGCAACATCTTTAAAGAAAAAAATAGATAAAAGAAAAGAAGAAAAAAAATAATGCTAACATAGTCTTAAAGGCTATGTTTTTCTTTTGGAAAAATATGAAATCTTTATGTTTAAAAAAGAAAATGTTATAATACTTTTGGTGAAATTTATGAAATTACTTTTAAAGATTCTTTTTTTGTTCTTTTTATCACTTTTATTAGGTTTTTTTGGAAGTTTAGCTTTTTTAATGGTGGAAGTGATGATAATAGGCTTAATTAATGCTTTTTTTCAAACTGGTTTAAGTCATAATAATACTTTGTTATCTTTCTCGTATTGGATTTTTTTTATCATTTTGACCTTATTTTTGTTTTTTAAATTCACTAGTTTAAAAGAAAAAGAATCTGAATTGGAGTATTTTGAAAAATATCAAGCAAAGAAAGAAAAAGATTATGTAATCGTGGAAGTAGTTTATCTTCCTAAAAGTAAAAAGATTGCTTCTATTGGTTTGTATTTTTATGAAAATGATTTTTTTCAAAAGTGTTATTTAATACCATTTAATAGAGTTAATGCTTTTGATTATGATGCTGTTTTAAAAAATGAATTGTTGGTATTTAAAGATTATGAAAGTTATTTGGAATTTAAAAAGTTATATAGTTCTTTAAGTGTTGTTGTTTTAAGTGCCGAATATTATAATTTGACTTTGAAACATTCTATTTCCTTAGATAATATGTTAAATGATAAAAAAATACTCGTTAGTAAAGATACAAAAATTCATCAATATATAGAAGACAACTATAATAAGTTTTTTGTTAGAAATTATTTTTTTAGTGAAATTGAAAAGTTAAATGCTTTGTATCTTTATTTTAGGAAAAGAGGTAATCATAATGAAAAAACTTCTTAATATGTTGCTTGTTATCATTTTAGTGACTTTGATTTTGTATTCCTTTTTTTATTTGAAATTTGTTTTTTATATCTTTTTAGGAATTTTTGCTTTTATTTTACTAGTGCTTGGTTTTTCTTTTTTGTTGATTTTAAAGAATTATCTAAAAGTTAATTATATTGATATGAAAACTTTCAAAAAAGTAAAGAAATTGTCTAATAAAAATAGTTATAATTCCTTTGTTTATGTTCATTTACAAGAAAAAGTGGAAGATAATAAAGAATATTTAATAAGAATTATTTTGAAAAAATATCTTGATAATAAAGAAGTGGAAACTAAAATAATTGAAAATGAAGCAGATTATGTAGAAAAAATATGGGAATTTAAAGAGAATTTACCTTTAGTATTTATGTCTAATTATGATTTTGCTCTTTTAATTAACTCAAATAATAATTATAATATGTTAGGTAATGATAATTGTATTATCTTTAATATGGTTAGAAAAAATAAAAAATATTTAGAAATCTATCAACAAGCATATATTAATAATGGTTTGGTTAATTCTGCTTGTGATGAAATGATAAAATTATATTTACAATTTAATGATGAAAAGAGTGAAAAAAGATGAAATGTATATTAATTTATAATCCTAATAGTGGTTCTTCTAAAAAACTTACAAAAAAACTTGATTATATTAAAGCAAAACTTGGAGAAAAGTTTTCTGTTTTAGATATTGTTCCTACTCAATATGAAGGACACGCAACAAAAATTGCTAATGAAGCTTGTGGTAAATATGACTATTTGATTTTATGTGGGGGAGACGGAACTTTTAATGAAGTAATTAATGGAGTTGCTAATAAACCAAATTCTCCAGTTTTGGGGTATATTCCGTGTGGAACTGTTTGTGATATGGCTAGAAACCTTAAAATGTCTAAAAATGTTAAAAAAAGTGTCAATTTAATTTTGACAGGAGATGTGGTTACTCACGATGTATGTCAAATAAATGACAAATACTTTATTTATGTTGCCGCTATTGGAGGTTATACTGCTATATCTTATGGATTAAAATCTTCTTCAAAAAAAGCTTTAGGTAAATTAGCGTATTTTACTCACGGAGTAGGTTTAGTTTTCAAGGTTAAAAACAAGCCAATGAATATTAAGGTTACTATTGATAATCAAGTATACGAAGGAGAATATTCGTATGTCTTTGTGGCTAATACAACCTCTATTGGAGGCTTTAGATTAAATGATAACGCTAAATTAAATGACGGAAAAGTTGATGTCATTTTAATCAAAAAATCATTTTTAAATGGATTATTTAAAATACTTAAAATGTTCACATTTGGAATAGTAAGATTAAAAGATAGAAATATTAAAAAATTCACCGTTCCAGAGTGTGATATTGAATTTGAAGAAAAAAGAGTTTGGAACTTAGACGGAGAAGAAGGTCTTGTTGGTTCTGCTCACTTCAAAGTTCTAAAAGAAGATGTTAAAATGATAATGGCTAAAGAAATGGAAGAATGGTTTTAAAAACTATTCTTTTTTATAATTCCAAATACTTAATTGTCCTTTGGCTTTGATAGGTTCTTTTAAAGGAGTGATATCCTCTAATATCCAAGCATATCTTCCTTCTTTGTAATGTCCACATATATATTCTTGAGGGTTATTATTTTTAATTTCATTGACAAATTCTTTGGTCATATAAATACAATCTATTAAATTACATTTACAAATTATGTGTCCATAGGAAAAAGGGGTATCACCTACTAAATCCATTAATTCTTGGTTTTCTTTAATGTTAGTGGCAATTTTACTGATACTGGCGTGAATGTATAATTCTCCTCGATATGATGTTTTCCAACTTCTTGTTTCAATAAGTTTCTTTTTTTCTTTTATTAAAGTTGCAAAAGGTTCTTTAAGGGATAAAACTTTCATACTAAACACCTCTTTTACATTATATTTAATTGAAAGAAAAAAGGCAATGAGTTAAAATTAATCACAAAAATAGAAAAAAGGAAGAAAAAATGGAAAAAACAAATGTAATGAGAATTTTAGACCAGCATAAAATAGAATATATTAGTCATAATTACCTTGAAAGTGGTGCGATAAGTGGAATAGATGTCGCTAAGGCTTTAAATCAAAATCCTTTGCAAGTATTTAAAACTTTGGTAACTAAAGGTGGTAATCATTATTATGTTTTTTTAATACCTGTAGAAAAAAATCTTAATTTAAAAAAAGCTGCTAAAGTAGTCAAAGAAAAAAGTGTTGAGATGATTAAGATGAAAGATTTACTTTCTTTGACAGGATATGTTCACGGTGGTTGTTCTCCTCTTGGAATGAAAAAGGCTTTTCCAACTTTTATTGATATAAGTGCTGGTTGTTATAATACAATAATTTTTAGTGGTGGAAAAATAGGCTATCAAGTAGAACTTTCTTTATCTAGTTTAGAAAAAGTGTTGAAATTTGAACTTGTTGATTTAACGGATTAAAAAAAGTTATCTTTATTAATTTTTCTAAATAAGTTATAATGTAGCCTAGTTATTCACAAATAACGATATCTTTATGACAAAATTGTTTTTTTGAAGTACAATTTTGGCAAATATTTAATGGGAGGAAGTTTTTATGAATAATTTAGGAAAGATTTGTGGTATTTTATCAGGAATATTAGCAGCCATAATTATTTATGTTTTAGGAGTTAGTGCTTTACAAAAGTGTTTGCTATTGTCTGGTTCTTCAGTAGTAATTACTCCAACAGGAGAATGGTTTTCTCAAATGTACTCTTACATTTGTAAATATGGGATATATATTTTATCACTTTTGTCTTTAAGTCAAATTTTAGTAGGAAAGACTAAAAATGGAGCAGGTATTTTATTTATTATTTATTTAGTTATTATCATTTGCTTTGTTGCGGTTATCTTCTTTCCAGAAAGCGTTATTAATATTTTGAAATAGTTGAGGTATAAAAATGAAAAAAATTCTAAAAAGGGTATCTGTATTAGTTTTGCTAATAGCACTTTCTGGTGCTACTCTTTTTGGTTGTGATTTTTCTTTTTATCCTAAAGATGAAGTTGAAATTATAAAAGATAGTAATGAATATAGCAAACCTTATAATACCAATTCTTTAATTGAGAATATTCAAAAGAAATTAATGGTTACTCAAGCTTTTGAAATAAATGGAGAGATGATTGATAATTCGACTATTTCTTTAAAAATGATTAATAGAGATACCATTAAAAATAGTTCCTTTAGTTTAGAATTTAATAAAATAGATTTCTATAATTTAAAATTGAATTTGAGAAATAAAAATCTTTATTTTAAAGTTCCTTTGAAAGATATGGGAATAGATAGTGATTTGAAATTAGGAATTAAAGAATACGTTGATGATTTATTATTATATTTACCTTTATTTGTTAATTCTCTTGATTTAACAATGTTAGAAAACTTAACAAGTGAAGATTATGTCCAAATATTTAATAGAGAAAATTATCTTTTATATTTTTTAGATTATTTATTAAATTTAGGAGAAACATCATTTATTATCGATAATTATGAATACATTATTAATATAGAAACAGAAGAAAATTTAAAAGTTGTTATTAGTAAAGATTATTCCATTAAAATGATATCTTCAGATTTATTTACTTTGAATTTTTCTTATCCTGTTGGAAAATATATTTTAGAATATCCAGGAGAAATTGTTGGTATTAGCTATGTTAGTATTGCTAGTATTGAAGATACAATAGGAGAAACTTTTGAAGATTTATTGTCTTAATTAAAAAAAAGTTACCTTTTGATGAAAACCCAAAAAGTTGGGTGGTTCAAGGTAACTTTTTTATTAAATATTATATTTTTAAACAAATTCCTATTCCAATAGTACCTGGTCCTGCGTGGGCACAAACATTTATGGATAAGACAGTTCTTTTTATTTCAATACAAGGTAATATTTCCATTGTTTTTTGGAAGACATATTCTTCTAATTCAGGACAATCAAATGATAAAATATGCAGTTCATAAAGGTTAGTATCGTAATTTTTTT
Source organism: uncultured Erysipelotrichaceae bacterium (assembly GCA_964442785.1). Taxonomy (GTDB): domain Bacteria; phylum Bacillota_I; class Bacilli_A; order RFN20; family DUOF01; genus SIG223. The sequence continues at coordinate 48,572 of CAYTZW010000002.1, read as the reverse complement.
CTTTTAAATGTTTAAGGATTTTTTCGCATTCTTTTTTTACTACGTGAGTTGTTCCTTCTTTTTCAAGTCCTCCATTGACAAATTTTAGAATTGGCTTAATTCCAATTAAATTACCTAATAAAGCAATAGCAGGACTTATACGACCACCTTTTTTTAAGTAGGTTAAAGTTTCTGGACAAAAGTAGATTTCGGTTTCTTGAATTCTGCTGGTTACTCCTTTAACTATTTCTGGTACATTATACTCTTTTTTGGCTAATTCATTAGCGTATCTAACTAAGTTTCCCATAAAACTACAAACGTTTAAACTGTCAATTACGGTTACTTTATCACCATAGTTTTCTTGACAAAATTTGGTAGTCATATTGTAAATACTTGTTAATTTGCTGGAAATACAAATATGAATGATATGGTCGTATCTTTGCTCAAATATGTTATCAAAATAATTTTTTAATTCTCCTAGTGTTGGAGTAGAAGTTTTTATTATTGAACCATTTCGCATCATTGGAGCTAACTTCTTTTGGTCAATATCGATACCGTCGTGATATTCAATATCATCGACAATAACATTTAAAGGTAAAATATATATTCCTTCTTTTAAAGCCTCACTTCTATCAATAGAGCAAGTACTATCACAGCTTATTGCAATTCTACTCATAAATCCACCTCTTAGATATTTTATCATAATAAATAATTTTGTGGTAGAAAAATAATGTTGTATAATATGTAAGAGGTTTTGTGATGAAAAAAATATTTAGTTCTTTCTCTTTGAAAATAATTGCCTTAATCGCAATGACTATAGACCATATTGGGTATTTTCTTTTTCCTGAAATTCGCCTTTTTAGAATTATTGGAAGAATTGCTTTACCTTTGTTTGCTTTTTTAACCGCCATAACTATGCAATATAGTAAAAATAAGTGTAAATACATTTCCATATTACTAGGCTGTGGTTTGCTTTTTAGTCTAGTAGCTTCCTTGATAAATAAAAGTTTAGTACCTAATGCTTTTATAGATTTAGGATTAGGAGCTTTATGTTGTTTCTTGTTATATAAGAAAAATGTTTTTGCTCAAATATTGTTAGTTTTAATATTAGTATCGACAATGTCCGAATATAGTTTAACTCAATATAAAATCTTTGGATTAATAACTATTTTGATTTTTTATCTATTTTATTCTAATATTGAATTAAGCCTTGTTGTCTATTTTGTTTGGACTATTTTAGCGGTTTATTTACAAAGGTTTTCCATTTTTAATATGTATTTAGAAGAAGGCTATTTTCTTCTTTTACCGATTGTTTTAATATATCTTTATAATGGAGAAAGAGGATTGTATCACCCTAAATGGAAATATGCTTTTTATGCTTATTATCCTTTGCATATTGCAATATTGTTTTTGATAAAAGGAGGAATGTAAAATGTTTGAAAAGTTTAAAGATAGAATAGTTGTTGCTGGTCATTCTAATGAAAAGGTTAAAATGTTTCAGGAAATGATAAATGGTAAAGAAAAAAGCAACGATACTTTTGTTGTTGAGGGAGTTTGGTGCTTAGATTATTTGACTAAAAGTGAGATTAAAATAATTAGTATTTTATATTGTGAAGAATACTTAAATAATGAGAAAACTTGTGAAGTTTTGGAACAATTATTTGAAAGAGAAATAGAACTTATTTCAGTTTCTAAGAAAGTATTTGATAAAATTTCTACTTTTGACGGACCTGACGGAGTTATGGTTATGGGAAAATTTCCTTCTTGGGATTTGGAAAAGTTGTTAAAGAAGGAAAATAATCAAATTGTAATTTTAGACGGATTAGAAACTTCTGGTAATATAGGAACGGTTATAAGGGCTGCTGAAGGATTTGGAGTAGATGCTATTTTTATTACCAACAAAAGAGCTAAAATCAATAGTATTAAAACAATAAAGAGTGCTATGGGTGGTTGTTTCTTTGTTCCTATTATTGAATGGAATGATATGGTGGAATGTCAAAAGTGGTTACAAGAACATAAATTTGTTACTTATTTGACTGATACTAGAGCGACAAAAAGATATTATCAAGAAAATTATCAAGGTAATGTTGCTTTTGTGGCAGGAAATGAAAGATATGGTATTAATCGAGGGTGGTACTCTCAAGATACTAAACTAATATCCATTCCAATGTTGGGAAACTGTGATTCTTTGAATGTAAGTGTTTCTACGACGATTGTAATGTGTGAAATATCAATGCAACAACATTGCAATATTAAGAATAGATAATAGATAACTATTGAAAATGTAAGAAGCATAAGTCAAATTATTTAACAAATGATAAGCAAGTTTTTCTTTTGTTAGGATATTTTTTATAAATAAAAAGACTATTAACAAAAATTGTTTTGTCAATAGTCTACTTTTCTTTTTAGAAAAAATAGTAATTAGTTTTCTTTTACTTTGGTTATCTTATAATGCGAATTGAAGTTATCAGTTTTTCTATCTCCAGTAAAATGTCCTTGGGTTTCATCTAAGTAAGCTGTAGTTTCAGTAGTAATAGAACGTTTAATATAAATTGTATTTGCATAACTAAATAAGTAACTGTTATTATCTTCTAAATTTGCAATTTCATCTGAATTAATGTCAATTGATTTTAAAGAAGTACAACCTTCAAAAGCATGATCACCTATACTTTTTAAAGATTCAAAAATCCAAAAAACCATCCCATAACCTTTTAATGCTGAACAATTATAGAAAGCATAATCACCTATAGTTTCTACGTTTTTAAATAATAACCGTTTCAAACTTGTACAGTTATAGAAAGCATAATCTCCAATCTCTGTAATCGTTTCAGGAATATCGATATCAGTTAAAGCAGTACAATTATAAAATGCTCCAAAACCAATGGTATCTGCTGTTATTTCTCCGTACCACGAAACTTTTAAAAGGCTAGTATTTTTTTTATTTTAGATAGATAGGTAAGAGTTAAATCAATATTACTTTCATTAATACTTTCTTTAGGGAATATTAAGGCACTAGCAGAACCTGGAAGTAATATTTCAGAGGTGCTTGTAGCAGCAGCAAAATCCCTCACATATGTTATAGGTACTTCTTTATAAGTCTTAGCAATATGAACAACATCACCACAACTAGAAGTTAGTTTTGCATAAGCATCATAAATATTTGAATACATTTCTACTCCGAGACTAGTGTAAGTTTCATCAATCTTTTCATAATCCCATTTTGCTGTTAATGTGCAATCTTCGTTGATGCTAGTATAGCTAGTAATTTTTGTTTCATCCACACCTTCACCAATGTACCAACCTAAAAAATATTCTTTCAGTTTAGTATTTTTAAAAGTTTCTAATTGTAGCCAAGAACCTTTATCAATAGTTGTTTCTTTCAAATTTTCATTATTTTCAATATAATCATCAAATTCATACATATATGCGGGTAAATTGGTATCAAAATTAACAGTTATTTTTTTCTTTTTTTATTTCAGTTAAATCAATTACTTTTGTCCAATAAACGACGTTGCATTCATAAATAATACCGGTTTTACTATCTAGGTATAAATCACCGTCATTATGTATATTTGGATTGTAGAGGGGTTCTCCTTCTCCAGTATGCCAAGTTGCACCATCTTTACCGTCTTTACCGGCTTCACCTTTAAGTTCATTGAAAGATATTAGAAAATTCCATTCGTCACATTTTTTAATGTAATTATAATCTTCATATTTCCATCGTATAGCAGTGTCTGTCGTACAAAATTTAACTTCTCTGCCATCAGTGCCATCTTCGCCTTTTAACTTATTTAATGAAATTAAATTTGTCCACGTAAGGTCACCTTCATATTTATATTGAATATGTGTAGAACTTATATTTAGTAATAATTTCTTACCAGCAGGACCCTCAGGTCCAATTTCTCCTTTAATGGTATCTAGCCAATCTTCATATGTTAAAGAAGTTAATCCTTCTTCAACTGCCATTAGATAGACATCATATTTTTGATCTTTTTCAGAAACTGTTGGTGTATCATTGCCGTCATTGAAGAAGTTATCACCTATTTTGCAACCACCAAATAAACTTAAACTAAGTCCTAAAAATAAAATTAATAAAAAATTTTTCTTTTTCATAAAAGTTTCCTCCCCTTTGATTTAATTTTAATATATATATATATATCAATGGGAAAGTTTTGATTTTCAATTAAAAAGTGAACAAAAAATCTTTGAAATGGTAAATTAAAACAAAATATTTGTTAGTTCTGCATATATATATATATATATAATTGATTTTGCTGTCGAAAATTGTTAGAATAAAAACAAAAAAGGAGAACTTTTAATGAAGAAAAATGTAAAAAAACAGTTAGCAAATATTCTTTTTGTAGTTCTGCTTTTAGTGTTAACGATTTATATATTATCTAAAAATACAGGAGAGCTTAATTTCTCTAATATTAAAAACTTTTTCTTTTCTGCTAAGATAGAATATTTAGTCTTAGCTTTTTGCTGTTGGCTTTTATTCATTTTATTTGAAGCTATAAGTTTAGATGTCATTTTAAATAAATTTGGATATAAACCTCGATTTATATCTTCAATAGCTTATACTACTGCGGATACATATTATTCAGCGATTACACCTTCTGCTACTGGAGGTCAACCCGCAAGTGCTTTCTATATGGTAAGAGATGGAATTTCAGGTGGTACAACCGGATTTTCTTTGATTTTTAATCTTATAGGTTATACTTTAGCTATTCTTATTATTGGTAGCGTAGCAATGATTTTCGGATTTGATACCTTTTTACAATTATCGGCTTTTGTAAAAACTTTAATTATTTTAGGATTTGTTTCTCAAATTTTGTTGTTAAGCTTTTTTGTTCTTTGTATATGCAAGGCCTCTTTGGTTAAAAAGTTTTGCTATGGAATGGTTAATTTTCTTTCTAAAATAAGAATAGTTAGAAGAAAAGATAAATGGTTAGGAAAAATAGATGGTGTTATTGATAAATATAGCAGTTGTTATGAAGAATTGAAAAAACATAAAAAGATATTGTTGCCTGTTGTAGTTTTAAATGTGGCTCAAAGGTCTTCACAAGTTATGATTTCTTGTTTTGTTTGTAAGGCTGGAATAGATTGTTCTTTTTGGGAAGTATTTATTCTACAATCATTAGTTTTGTTAGGCTATAATTCAATACCTTTGCCAGGTGGTTCAATAGCGTATGAGTATTTATATCTTAATATATTTGGATTGTTTTTTTCAGAAAGTTTTATAGTGGTAGCCGTAATGATTACAAGAATCATAGCTTATTATTTGAATATGCTTATAAGTGGTATTTTTACGATTTGCTATCATTTGTTTTATAAAAAAGAAAAGGTTATTAAAGAAATTTAATTGGAGGTTGTATTATGCAAAGTAAATCAAAATGTCCTTTTTTAGGATTTTATCATTATGGAGTTATTTTAACTTATATGTCTGTTGCGGCAGGTGTGGTTGGAATTTACTTCTCGGTGGGGGGGGAATAAAGAACCTTTACCATATATTGGAGTTATTTGTTTACTTATTTCAGGAATATGCGATTCCTTTGATGGAATGGTTGCCAGAACTAGAAAAAATAGAAGTAAAGAAGATTTAATGTTTGGTGAAAGAATTGATTCCTTATCAGATTTAATTGCTTTTGGTTTAGCACCTACGGCGATTATGTTTGGTATGGGAATTAACAGGTGGTATTTTCTTCCTATTTTCATTCTTTATGTTTTGTGTGCTTTAATTAGATTAGCGTATTTTGATGTAACTGAAATATTAAGAACCGAAAAAGAAGATTGTGGCAAAAGAAAATATTATGACGGATTACCAGTAACTAATGCTGCTGTTATCATACCGGCTTGTTATTTAATAGCAACTATGTTTTCAAATGGGTCTTTAGGCTATACTTTAACAATGCTAATAGGATATATAGTAGTAGCATTCGCTTTCATTTTGAAATTTAGAATACCAAAAGTTGGGTTCAAAACCATTATGAAGATTTTGTTGGGTGTTGCTTTACTATTAATATTCTTAGCAGTTTTAAAATTTTGGGTAATTTAGAATGCGTAAGACTTTAAAAAAAGAAGAACTAAAAACCCCTAAATCCGTTAAATTTTTATATAATACTTTATTAGGAAACTTATGTTTGTATTTTTTAACTCAAAGGTGGATTTCTAAATTAGTGGGTAAATATTTAGATAGCAAATTGTCTAAAAGAAGAATTGGAAAATACATAAAAAATAATAATATTGATATGAATCAATTTGAAGAAAAAGAGTATGTTAGTTTTAATGATTTTTTCACCCGTAAAATAAAAGAAAATAAAAGACCATTTGATTATAGTGATGATGCTTTTATTGCTCCTTGCGACGGGAAAATGACTGTTTTTCCTATAAATGAGAAAACGGAGTTTGTTATAAAAGATTTTAAGTATAATGTTGAAACGTTATTACAAAATAAAGAACTTGCCGCTAAATATCAAAATGGTTTGTGTTTAGTTTTTAGATTAGCAGTGGAAGATTATCATCGATATTTTTATCTTGATGATTGCGATAAAGGGGAAAATGTTTTTATTAAAGGGAAATTACATACGGTACAACCTTTTGCTTTGTCAAAAAGAAAAGTTTTTAGTGAAAATTGTCGTGAATATACAATAATGCATACAAAAAACTTTGGAGATGTAACTCAAGTGGAAGTAGGGGCAATGATGGTAGGAAGAATTGTTAATTATCACAATGAAGGGTCTTTCCAAAAAGGTATGGAAAAAGGCAAATTTGAATTTGGTGGCTCTACGATTGTAGTGCTAGTTGAAGAAAATAAAATAAAACTTGATGAGGAGTTTTTTATAAATACTCAAGCAGAAGTAGAAACTTATGTTTTATGTGGAGAAAAAATAGGAATTAAAAAATAAGATATTAGTGATACTAAAGGATAGGTGCTAATATCTTTTTTATATATCTAAAGATATATAAACCTTTCTTGTAATTTTAAAAAGTTGCGTTTATATATATATATATATATATATATATATAATGGACTTTGTGAAAAAGATATGTACTTTTGGGTGTGAAAGACATAATCTTGGGGGTGTTATATATGAAAAAGGAAAAAGTAGCTTTATTAGCCTTATTTATGGCTTTTTTAGGTATGTTTTTGGTAACAAGTCAAAACATAAAAGCAGGAGTTGATGATGTTTTGGAAGAAAATGCTTGCATTATGATAGATGATGCTGAAGGAAATTCATATGAATATTATGGCGTTATGTATGAAAAAGGTGATGTTGTTACCAAAAGTCTTAGTTTAAAAGGACCAGTTTCAGTTACTATAGTTGCCGATAATGGCTCTTATTGTGGATATTATTCTTCTTGTGTAACTTTAAGAGGAGATTATTACTATAATTTAAATACAACAGGAACTTATACTTTTACTGTTATTGATTATTATGGCTCCAATAAGGAAGTTTATGTTACTTATAATATCACGATAACAGTTACAAAAATAATAGAAAGTAGTTCGGGTAGTTCGAGTGAATCAGGCAGTTCTGGTTCTTCAGGTGGGTCAAGCAGTTCTGGTGGAACTACTTCTTCGACCGCTCCTGTTTGGAATACTAATGATTTGTATAAAATATATAGTGGGACACCTCTTGAATTTAAATTAACAGGAACAAATATTTATATTGAAGAAGAAACTTCTACTTCTACTTACTATTCATATTATTACCGATATGGTTGGTCTACTAGTTCTTCCACAAAACCATCATATTGGTCCGAACAATATATTGGTCATTCTTCAAGTATGTATCATTTTAAAACAACACCAAGTAAAGTTGAAAGTGGAATATATTATTTGTGGCTTCAACATAGAGGTAAAGATGATTCAGGAAATCTTGCAACATTTTCAGGAAAACAACCTATTTCATATGGAGATACATATGACTCGTGTGTTGTGTATGAATATTATATTATTGGTGATGATGAGGCACCAATTTGGTATACAGATGATATTTATGAAATAGAATCAGGTCAAGAATTAAATTTTCAATTAACAGACTTATTTGAAATAGAATATTATAGGTATGCTAATAGAGACTATTCCTATTATGGCTATAGTTGGTCCACTAGTTCTACTGAAACTCCATCTTCTTGGTCGTATAAATATTCTATAGTATCGCCAACAAAGATTTCTTTTACTACAACTGCACCATTTGTAAAATCTAATACAAATTATTATTTATGGATTTATAAGAGAGGCAAGGATTTAGCAGGTAATGTTGCAACATTTTCAGGAAAAGAACCATATTCTTGCGGGGATTATTTATACCTTATATATGAATATCACATTAAAGAAGATAATGAAGCTCCAGTTTGGTATACAGAAGATATAACGGAAATCAACTCAGGAACTATTCTTAATTTTCAATTAACTGATAATAAAAAAATATGGGGTTTTTCATCTGCATCAACTTATTATAAATATGGTTGGTATACTTCCACTCTTGAATCAAATTTCACTTTGCAAACTTCAAATACTATTAGTTTCAGCATAAAAGCACCATATGTAACAGAAGATGCTGTATATAGTTTTTATATTTATTACCAAGGAAAAGATGCTGCTGGCAATCTTGCAACTTTTAAGGGAAAATCCCCAGCATCTAGTAACACTTCTTATAGTAGCAAAGTTATATATAACTATACTGTTTTGGCAGATAGTAATGATACAGAAGCTCCAGTTTGGTATACTGAAGATGTAACGGAAATCAATTCAGGAGATAGTGTATATGTACAATTAACCGATAATAGACGTCTATATAGTTTTCTAACTGCAAGTGAATTTTATTGTTATGGCTGGTCTACTACAAAAAATTCTAAACCTACTTGGTTAACCACTTTTATAGAAACATCTGCTACAAAAGTTTCTTTTTCAATTACAGCACCAATGGTTACTTATAGTAAAACCTATTACTTATGGATTTCTAGCATAGGAAAAGACTATGTAGGCAATATTTCGACTTTTTCAGGAAAAGAGCCTTATTATTCAACTTCATATTATACTGATTATGTTAAATACAAATATACTATTAATGTTTCAAGTGGCTCTAATACAGATACAGATACTGATGCAGATACAGAACCACCAGTTTGGTATACTGAAGATATAAATGAAGTAGTAACAAATACCCCTATTTATTTTGAAATTACAGATAATATTGAATTGTATAATGGTACTTATACTTATTGGTACGATTGGTCAATAAGCGATACTGAATCACCAACTTGGGATTTAAAGCCAGCATTTATATCTACCACTACTACAAAAGTTTCATTTATGACAACTGCTCCAAAAGTTACTCAAAATACGACATATTATCTTTGGATTTTCAATCGAGGAGCAGATACTTCAGGCAATGTTGCAATTTTTTCAGGGAAAACTCCTCATTATTATAGTGAAATATATTATGGTACATTAAAATATAAATACACTATTTTAGCAGATACCACATCTCCTAATATACGACTTAATTCTTCTAGTGGAGAAGTACTAGAAGATAAGCAAATAAGTTATCATAGTAATGTTCCCTTAACGTTATTTTTTGAAGATAAAATGTTTAAAAACTATGTAGTATCAGGAGCGGATAATTACACAGGAACAGGAGATAGATATATTATATCTTCAGCAGGTTCATATAGTATTAGTGCTTATGATTATGCAGGTAATATGACTTCTATTGCTATTGAGATAAATGATGACGGAACCGTTCCTAGTAAGGCTATTATAAACGATGCTAAGCTTAACAATGGACAAATATCCTTTACTATATCAGGAAATAATAATATCCAAGAAGAATATAAAAATGGAATAGCGGTTTATTTTGTAGGTAAATATGGTAACTATTCTACTGATGTTTTATTAGAAGACGGATTTAAAAAATATGGAGTTACTTATAGTCCTTCCAATAATATGCCAGCGTCTAAATTCTTTGAAAAAGGAGCAATAACTACTCCTCAAGGATTAATAGGAAATGTTGAGTTATACATTATGCTTAAATTAGATGATAAAGATACAAATCCTCTTATTCTTAAATCAGGTAGTATTAATATAACTAATACTGGTAGTGCTAATATAATCTTTAATTCTTCAGAAACTGAAGTGGCTAGTAATGAAGTTAAAGAAATAACCTTATCTACTTCTAACATCGTAATTAAAGAAAATATTAGAAAACCTAATTATATGTTATTTGTTTCAATGATAATAATTTCTTCTTTGTTAGCACTTGAAGTAATTGTCATAAAGAAACATAAAAAAGCATTATAATAGTTTAAAATAATGAAAAAACTTATTTTGCAAAAATGAACGAAAAGTTTTAAAAACACAATAGTTTTCGTAATTAACTGCGAAAACTGTTTGATTGATAATATGCAAAAAAAATGTATTAAAGTCATAGTTACATATCTAATAGAAATAATGTCTATGTGGTTTAATTGTCATAAAGAAAACATAAAAAAGCACACAACTAATTTCGTATAGATTTAAAAAATATGCAAACACCCCTTGCATATTTTTTGCTTTTCTTATCAGATAAATCTTTATTATTTTTCATTCAATTTAAAGTTCTTCTTTTCTTCTTCTATGGCATTAATTAATTCTTCTTCAGTTGGCATATGCAATTTGAATTCTGAAGAAAAAATAGTTTTATTATCTTTAGGTAAAGTGTATTTTACGACAGTTTCATTTTTATCTGTTGAAAGTAAAATTCCAACTGTTGCGTTTTCATCAGCTTGCTTAATTTCTCTATCATAATAATTTACATACATTTGCATTTGTCCAATATCTTGATGTGATACTTTTCCTATTTTTAAATCAATGATTACAAAACACTTTAAAAGTCTATTGTAAAATACTAAATCAGGATAAAAATGGTCTTCTTCTAATGTTAATCTCATTTGATTTCCGACATAACTAAATCCTTTTCCAAGTTCAAGCAAAAATTCTTTTAAATGTTCTATAATATTTTTTTCTAAATCAAATTCTAAATAATTGGTATTTTCTTTTATATCCAAAAATTCTAATACAAAAGGGTCTTTTACTAAGTCTTTACTTGTTTTCAATATTTGACCTTTTTCCGATAATTCCAATACTTTTTCTTTATCAGCGGATAAAATCAATCTTTCATAAAGCAGGGAGTTTCTTTGTCTTTGGAGTTCTCGAACACTCCATTTAGAATTAATACATTCATTAAAATAAAAATTTCTTTTTGGTTCTTCTTCAATTTTGATAAGTTCTAAATAATGAGACCAGCTTAATTGCGACGACACTGTTGTCGTAATTGGGAAACATATATAAAATTTTCGCATTCTTTCAAGATTTCTCTTAGAAAATCCTTTTCCAAATTCACTAGTTAATTTTTCTGACAACTTTTCCAAAACAGCATCACCATAATTTGCTCTTTCATCGCCTAATTGTATTCCAATAATTGCTTTTCCTATATTCTAATACAAATTAAGCATTTCAGTATTTACCGTTTGGTATACTTTATTCCTACTATTAATTACTAATTCTTTAATGTTGACAAAAATGTCATCAATTTCAATACTGCTTTTCATTGGTTTATTATCCATTAATTACCCTCCTAGCACAATTATAAAACATTTAATGGTTAAATAGATAATAAAATTTTAAAATTTGCGAATATAACAATACCTATATATTTTTATATATCTAAAGATATATAAATTTTTTATCAAATTTTGAAAAGTTGCATTTATATATATATATATATATAATGTACAATGTAAAAGAGATGTATACTTACAAAAGATGCAATCTTGGGGGTGTTATTTATGAAAAAGGAGAATAGAGTAGGAATAATTTTATTATCGTTATGCTTGTCCTTTATAAGTCTAGTATTTTTGTCAAATAATATGGCAAAAGCTAATGACTGGTCTGGAGATGTTCCAAATGAAACAGGAAACGCAGCTGCAACAGCAAATGTTCATTCTGATAATAGTTTTAGACAAAAGTTATATAATAATGCTTATGATTTTAAATGGAATGAAAATTTATATGATCCTGATGATAGTGGATATTATTCTTTTACCGAAGATATAATTATAAGGGAAGGCGATTTTGTTATGTTACACGCATATACAGATGACGGTGGATTTTCTGCTAGCAGTGGTTCTAACTATGAATATATGGGTAATGATGACCCTTCTGATTATTTTTGTGGAGAGTTTGAAATTTATTTATATGAAGGTTCTTTTAATATTGTAGTAGCTGATGTTACACTTATTAATGACAGTTATGATTATTATTGGATATGTGAAATTACTTTAAATGTTTACATAGAAACAAATGTATACAATGGAATTGATAGTCTCATAGGTGTTGACGGAACATATTATTATGTTCTTGAACAAAAAGGAAAAGAATTATACTTAACTACTTCTGCCACGAATGTTATGTTAAGTGGAGACCATTTTGAAATTTCAGGAACCACTACTTTTGGAAAAACTGTTACTGATAGCTTAACTATTTATGAAAATGCTTATACTTTATCCCCAGGTACCTATAAAATTACTGCTGGTATATATTATAGTAAAGGAGAAATTTCTTTTATTGTTCACCTTACTGTATCATCAGATACAACTCCACCTACCATTACTTGTGGTAGTAATACCTATTCTACCACCACAAGTGTAACCTTGTATTCATCTTGTACAGTAATTTTTAAAGATAATATTGGATTATCAGAATTTACTGCAGAAATAGAAAATGGCTCTTATTCGGATAAAGAAATATCAGGTACTAGTTATACCTATGGTTCTTTACTTGAGGGTGGAAATCTTTTTACGGTTTATGATACATCAGGAAACTATACCGAAGTTCTTTTTACCCTTATTTTAGATACAACAGCTCCTGTGATTAAATGTGGTTCAATTACCCTTTCGTCTTCATCTACTTCTCCAAGTTATAGCAAATCTTGTTCTTTAGTATTTACCGATAATAAAGCATTATCACAATATGAAATTTATGGAGATGTAACAGATGCAATTTCAGGGACAAAATTCACCTATGGTACTTTATCTACTGAAGGTAGTTATAAAATTATCGTCAAAGACGCCACTGGTAATACTACGACTGGATATTTAGTTATTGATAATACCGCTCCTAGTGTTACTTGTGGTGGAACAGTGTTGTCTACTTCTTCAAGTTCTCCTACTTATAAAAATGCATCTTGTTCTTTAATAATTACTGATAATCAAGCTCTTTTAGGCGTTACTGTTTCTGAAACACTTAGTGCTTATGAAGAATATACAAGTTTAGACTCAGCAGGAACGAGTTATACATATGGAACTTTATCTGATGAAGGAATTTATGAAATCTTAGTCAGTGATAAAACAGGAAATGGTGTATCTGTATATTTAACTATTGATAAAACAAAACCTGTTTGGTATACAAGTAATGTTTCTACTATTAGTTCAGGTTCCTCAATAAGTTTTCAATTAACAGAAGAAAAAAATCAATCAGCTAGTTCTGGTATATATGATTGTTCTTCTCCTACTCAATATATGTATGCTTGGAACAATTCAACTTCCGCTCCTTCTTATTCGAGTTTTGTAAGAACATTTACATCAAATACAGCTTATAATGTTTCTTTTACTACTACAGCTCCTATAGTTTCAGAACAAGGAACTTATTATTTATGGATTTATAATGTAGGAAAGGATAATGCTGATAATGTTGCAACCTATTCAGGAAAAGTTCCTGACACCAGTATGTCTTTTGCATCTTCTTATTTAAGATATTCGTATACAATACTGCCACCTACAATGAGTAATATTTTTGCAACCGCTTCCATTAGCAATGGAAAAATAACTTTTACAAAAGCAACTTCTAACAGTATTCAAGAAGCATATAAAAATGGAACTATCAGATATTTTATCGGTAAACCTGATTTATATGATAGTAATTTAAGTGATGCTTTTGATAAATATGGGGTTAGCATCGCTGCTTCTTCTTTCTTTACATCTTCTTTAGTTACTCCACAAGGATTAATAGGGGAAGTCAAGTTGTATGTAGAATTAAGTGGTACAAACTTAGCAACTATTTTCACTAAATCTAGGTCTATTAATATTACAAATAGTGGCAATTCTACTATAACATTTGCTCTCGAATTAGAAACTGAAACTCCTGTTGAAGAAGAAAGTACTAAACCTGTTACCTTATCTACTTCTAACATTGTAATTAAAGAAAATATTACAAAATCTAACTATATGATATTTGTTTCAATGATTATAATTTCTTCTTTGTTAGCTATTGAAGTAATTGTCATTAAAAAACACAAAAAAGCACATAACTAATTTCGTAATAGATTAAAAAATATGCAAAACACCCCTTGCATATTTTTATTTGTTAGATTTCATTTTTTATAGTATTCATTTCTTTTTTCTTGAGTATTTTATTATCTACAAAAACTACAATAAGGTAGAATATTGTCATAAAAATAACTCCAAGAACCATATCGATAAAGTAATGTTGTTTAACAAATACTGTTGATACAATACAACCTACACCAAAGATGACACTAACTATATTTAACCATTTTGGTAGGTTACTGCTTTTAAATCCTCCGATTACCATTAAGGTTCCCATAACGGCGTGGATCGAAGGACAACAATTCATTGCTTTGGCATCTCGATTATAAATCCATTTTACCCATAAATCAAAAGGGTCATTTCCAGTTACTTCAGGTCTAATCATTCTTACTTGGTAACATAAAAAGCAAATATTACAAGCAACGCAAGTTATAGCAGCAGCGATTAACATTCGATAAAATTTTCTTTTGTTTCCATAGCTGACAAACCATAATTGTAATTGAGAAAACCAATAGTAAGTAAAATAGAAAAACATAAAGTATTTACAAAATGGGATTAAGTCATCTATTTTCATATTGATATAATGGTAGTTTGTATTAACACGATTGGAAAATTTATACATCATTAGTTTTCCATAGTATAGGGCAGCAATTAATAATGCGTACCAAATGTGATATTTTTTAAAGTAATAAATAATTTTTTCTTTCATAAAGCATCTCCGAGAAATATTATAACATAAAAAAATTAAATGTAAAAAATAGTTACATATAAAAATGATTTCATAACTTTAGAAAGTGAATTTAGTCATTAATATATTTGAAAAATAGTGAAAAAATAGTGAAAAATAATGAAATTTTATAGTATGATATGAACGATAATAGATATGATGAATGTAAAAAATTACAGTGAGTATTAAATCTATTTTTAACTAGATTAAGGTCTAATTATTTATAGACTATTTTGAAATAAGCTATAGGGTATTTTTAGGGTACACTTTAAATTTGTGAAATCACGACTTTTCTGGAATGCAATTCCATTTTGGTCGGAAAAAGTCAATATGGATTATAGTAACAATATAAATTAACATCTCATATAATAAGTGAGGTGTTTTAATTGGCGAGATGTAAATACAACAGTTCTGATATTAATCTTTTAGGTAGACTTATGAGAAGTGAAGCAGTTGGAGAAGGTAAGTATGGAATGAAACTAACAGGAAATGTTGTAATAAATAGGGTAGTTACTAAATGTTCTGGTTTTAAGAATATCAATACGATTTATAAAGCGGTTTATCAAAAGAATGCTTTTGACGGAACAAAGCAAAAATTGTTTTATGGACCTGCTTCTAGCAGTGAAAAAAAATTAGCTAAGGATTGTATAATTTCTTGGAAGGGAAGTCCTGCGACGCACGCTTTATTTTTTAAAAATCCTGGAAAAAATGTGAGTTGTCCAAGTAGATTTTATGGTAAATTAGCAGGAAAATATAAAAATCATTGTTTTTATCAACCTGATAATATAAATAAATGTGGGATTTAAAAAAGAAAGCTAATAACTTTCTTTTTTAAGTTTTATGAATTTTTAATAACCTTATATTGCTATTTTTTTAATTGTTCTACTTCTTGAATATGGGTCATTGCAAGTCGGTATAAGTATTTGTTTTTAATGGTACCTATTTTTTCAAAGTTGTGTCTTTCAAAAAATCTAATTGCTCTTGTATTAGTTTTATAGAGCAAAATACTTAAGTTTTTGACGTCATATCTGGCTTTACTGATGCAAAAATTTAGGGTTTCCGTTCCATAGCCTTTACTTCTTAAATCAGCAGAGATGTAAAAATCTCTAATTAAATAAAAGTCTTGTTGTAATAAAAGGCTAAAAATTCCAATGAATTCATTTCTATCATAGACAGCAAAAAAGTTTTTTATGTGATTAGAAATAAAATCTTGTTCTTTTTCTACTAATTCTTCTAATGTTTCTTCACTAAAATCATCATATAAAGTAACTAAATCTATATATTCTCTTAAAATAAAATCAATTATAGGGTCATCATCAAAAGAAATTCTTTTGATATAAATAGATTGTTCAAGGTTCATTTTCTCACCTCTTTATATTATTATACAAAATTTTGGGAAATAAAAAAGCCACTTTAGTGGCTAGTTTAAAGATTATACTAAATGTATATTAACAGCTTTAGCTCCTCTATCTCCGTTTTCAATTTGGAATTCAACATTTTTTCCTGCTTCAGTTGTTTTGTATCCTTCCATTACAAGTGCAGAATAATGGAAAAATACATCTTCTCCTGATTCTGTGGTGATAAAGCCAAATCCTTTATCTTTGTTGAACATTTTTACTGTTCCTTTTACTACGTTGTCCATTTATATAAATCCCTTTCGTGTATCTTTTGATACGTTAAATATTATAGCACTTTTAATTTTAAGATAATAGAAATTTGTAAAGAATTTTTACTAAAATTTTGGATATTAAGAAAGATGATAAAATTAATATAGCATAATAGATGATTAAATATTGCCAGTATTGGTCTAAATGATATTTTAAAATAAGATGTTTTTTCTTATTTAGTATATATGATAAAAATTCACTAAGGAAAATAATCATAAAAGAAAACAAAAAGGTAATTAATAAGATGTATTCAAATTTTTGTAAAATGTTTTCTAATTTTATCTTTATATTATCTATGGCTTCATTTTCTAAACTATAAAAATATAAATAAGGGTATTCTTTATTTAATTTATTCAAAGTTTCTTGATTTCCTTTTAATTGAAAAGAACATATATTGTTATGACATTCATAGTTTCTTAAACTAGATAAAAATTGGTCAACATTTCCTTCACGATTATATTTTTCAATAACATAAACATTAGTGAAATTGTTTTCTTTTTCAATGTTTTTAAAGATTTCTTTTTGAAAATTAAGGGAAATAAGTAATAAAGCAAAAGCACTGATAAGGTTAATAAAACTGAGAAAAAAGAGACCTTTGTTAAAAATGAAATATTTTAGTTTTTTTAAAGATATTTTATTTTTATTATTAGAGAAAGTTTTAGTATTTACTATTCCTTCTTGTTGTTTTATCAATTCTATTTTTCGATTAGAAATAGAAATAATGCCTGTGAAAGAAAAGGATAATTTAGTATGAGAACTAATAATGATTATTTTTTGTAATGACATTTTTTCTAAAAAAGTTTTAATTTCATTAATATATTTTGAATTTAAGGAAGAAAAAGGTTCATCAAGTAAATAAATAGAAACATCTTTAGACAAGGCTAAAATAAGTTCTAGTCTTTGTTTTTCTCCTAAGGAAAGGCAAGAACTTTTCTTGTTGGTTAAATGAGCTACTTCTAATAAATTTAGCAATTCTTGGACTATGTTTTTGTTGTAGGGCTCTATTAAATCTAAATTTTGTTTGAAAGTTAAATGGGGTAAAAAAAGAGAATTTTGTTGATAAATACTAACAGAAGTAACTTCTTTTATTTGACCTTCGTAGTTTAAATCTTGACCTGATATCATCTTTAGTAGAGTGCTTTTGCCAACTCCATTTTTCCCTTTTAAATAATATATTCCATTTTTATTGATTTCTAAAAATTGGCAACTAAATAAAAATTTATCATAATATTTTTCGATTTTTTCTAGTTTCATTGGGCGTTCCTTAAAAGAAATAGTTCTCTTTTTTTAATATAAAAATAAGCAAAAAAACCAAAGATAATATTTAATGTTAGGAAAAATGGGTTGGAAATTAAAAGTAAGGAAGTAATGAAAAATTCACTGAAAATAGATAATTTTAAAGATAGGGAATTATATAAAATATCAATACAGAGATAGTTTTTAATATTTTTTTCAATTATTAAAAGAAGTAGTAATAAGAAACAGAAAAAAATAGTGATTTTTAAAATGTTTAATAATTTGTAGATGTTAGATTTTACTTCTTTTAGCATATCTTCATTTTCTACAATATTGCCTTGTGTACTAAGATAAATAACAGGTTCAAGATAATTGTCTTCGATAATATCGACGATTTGATATTTTTGGGTTTCATCGTATAAATAATCATTTTTGTTTAAAGAAAATTTATTGCTAGCGACATCATTAATGATAAAACCTTCAAAATAGTTATTAATGCCTTTTAAAGAGTAATTATATAATTGTTTTTGTTTTGCAGTGTATAAAGTAATATGTTCGATTTTGGCATCATTTATTTGATAAGGGGAAGACTTTTTTTGAAAAAGGTTATTTGTTAAAGAAATTGTAAATAAAAAGAGAAGATAAAGGGGTAAAGAAAATTTTAAGTTATTTAAGTCAATTTTCCATTTTAATTTGCTGTTTTTCTTTAAATTGTCATTTGTTTTATTTTGGTGTATTTGATGATTTTCTAATTTAATGATTTGACCATATTTTGTAGGCTTATGGGTAGTAAAAATAACACAATGATTGTTTGATAAAGTTTTTAAATATTGATAGATTTTCTTTTCATTAGTTTCATCAAGATTACTATAAGGTTCATCAAAAAGGTAAATATCAGCATCTTTTAAGATTGTTTGAATAAAACTTACTATTTGTTTTTGGCCTAAGGAAAGGTTTTTAACTTTTTTAAAGCCATTTAAGGAAAAATCTTCTAATAAATTATTTATTTTTTTGATATCTTTGCTGACATATTTTAAATTTTGATAAATTGTTAAGTTTTCTTTTAAAAAGATTTCTTGACACATTAAACTGATTTGATATTTATGTTTTATTTTAGGAATAGTTCCTTTTAGTAAATAGAAAAAAGTAGATTTTCCCGAGCCTGAAACACCTTTTAATTGATATAGTCCTTTTCCTAGTGTGATAGAAATATTATCCAATATTGAATTGTTTTTATACTTATACGTTAAATTTTTGATAATCAAAATAAAATCCCCTCATTTATTAATAAGGGAATTATTTTTCTTTTCCTAAAACTTTTTTAAGACTTTTTTCAAAATTGTGTCTTGAAAGCATAATGACATTTCCACAGCCTAGACATTTGATTTTAATATCAGCACCTAACCTAATGATTTGAAATTGCTTACTTCTTTTCTCACAAGGGTGTTCTTTTTTCATTTCTACTAAATCATTTAATTCATATTCCATTTTTTTATCTCCTTAGTTTTAAAATTGGATATGCTATTTTTATATCTTTTTTTTGCAAAAATTGCAATATTTCTTTTTGTATTTGTCCATTAATGGCAAATTGGGTCATTGGTTTTACTTTAGTTTCAATTTGAATGGTAGCAAAAAAGTCGTTAGTTTTGTCAATTCCTTTAAGATAAGGTTTGCTGATAAATCTTTCATCGGTAGGAAAATTGTCTAAAAATTCTTGAAGTGTTTTATATAATTTATCGAAATCAGTTTCAAAACTGATATTGAAACAATTAATGTTAAGAAAAAACTTAGAAGAAGTGAAGTTAGTGGCTTTCGTTATTTCACGGTTACTAATGATATATTTTTCTCCCGTGTAAGCTTCTAAAGTGGTTGATTTGATACCAATTTTTAAAACGGTACCAGTGTAATCATTAATGGAAATGTAATCGCCAACTGAAAAAACATTTTCAATAACTATAAAAAAGCCAGAAACGATATCTTTGAGTAAATCTTGAAAGGCAAAACCAAAAGCTACTCCAAATAAACCTGCTCCTGTTAGTAAAGTAGTGGTATCAACTTTCAAAATATCTAAAATTCCAATTATCAAAATGGGTAAACTCATATATTGAAACAGGGAATGTAACATATCATCAATAGTTCTTTGTCTTCTATCATAGATTATTCCGTCTATTTTACCTTTTTTGATGAAATATCTTTTAGAACAATATAATAAAAACAAAGAGATGAGTTTAATTGAAAAATAAAGTAAAAATATTTTGATAATAATAATGGATAAATTTGATAAAAACAAAGGAAAACCTAATTTCTTAAATAATTTTTTTAATGTTTTCATTAATAAAAAACTCCTTTGTCATATTATGGACAAAGAAGTAATTTTTATATTTTTCTTTCACAATAAGTTGTTATTGCTTTTACATCACTTAATATTTTTTCTTTTTGAATTAAAAAGTCTGCTAAATCATCACTTAAGTTGTTACTTGCTTTCATTTTTAAATCTAGTATTGAAAATTGGTAAACTTCTTTTATTTGATTTGTTGCAATTAAAAGATAATCTAAATATTTTTGGCTTAGGTTTTCTTTTAAACTATCAAAAGTGATAATGGTTTCGATACAATTTAAAGCCATAGAATAAGAATTATTAATTAAAATTCCTAAGGTATTTTCATCTTTTTTCTTTTGATATTCTTCATTTGCTTTAATATATTCATTTATAAGTCTATCAAAAGATGCTTTAAAAGTGTTAATTTTCATTGAACTTTCTTCTAGTAATTCTTTTCTATGATTATCATAACTATTAAATTCTTTGGAATTTTGAGTTAGTATAATTGCTTTATTTGCTAAAGATAAAGACAATGAACCTAGTAAAGAGGAAGATGAACCATATCCGACATTTTCATTTTTGGATTCTAGTTCATTTAGAAATTTTTTTATTGTTTTGTTTATCATAAAATCACCCTAGCTATATTATAAATAAAATAATTGTTGATAACATCAAAAATTTTTATCTTTTTTCATTTTTCTTTTGTTAGAATGTAGTTAGAAGGAGGGGAAGATGAATAAAGGAAACAAAAATCTTATGTTTAAAATAGTCGTATTAGAGAGAAAGGGAAGAAGTCATCTTGCCCACAATGATTAAGTCATAAAGTGATTTTTTAAATATAAGATAAAAAATTAAGAAGGGTGTAATTAAAAAGGTAAGCATAAAAGGTGTGCTTACCTTTATTTTGTGTCCTTGAATAATTCTTTAAATGAACTAGGAACTGGAGCGACAAATCGATAGATTTTTTTAGTGAAAGGGTGTTTTAATTCTAAAACATTGTTGTGTAAACCAAGTCTTTTTAAAGGATTAGTTTTGCTTAAATATTTTTCATCTCCAACAACAGGGTGTCCCATTTCCATCATATGAACTCTAATTTGATTTTTTCTACCAGTATCAATTTTTACTTCAAGCATTGAATATTTGCCATTTTCTTTTAAAACTTTGTAATGGGTTATTGCTTCTTGGCCGTCGTCTTTAACGTGAGAAGAATACATTGTTGTATTATTTCCTTCTTTTAACCACGTTTTAATAGTTCCTTCTTTTTTCTTTAAGGTTCCTTCTACGATAGCGATATATTTTCTTTCACTAACAAGTTCATTCCAATTTAGTTGTAATTTATCTTTTAGTTTGCTGTTTTTGACGACAATTAATACTCCTGAAGTGTCTTTGTCAATTCTATGAACGACAAAAACTCTATTTTTTAAATTACCTGCGCGAATATAATCCATTAAATAATGGTAAGCAGTAAATTCTCTTTCTTTTTCGGTTGCGATAGATAAAAGTCCAGAAGGTTTGTTAATAGCGATAAAATCATCATCTTCATAAATAATATTTAATTTTGTTTTTTTGGCTTGGTCTTTTTGTTTCATAGTTGTTTTACCAATAGCAACAGTATCTCCTTTGCTTAATTGGAAATCATATTGAGAAACAATGTTACCGTCAACGGAAATCATTTTATGAGTTAATAATGATTTAATGTTATTTCGAGATTTATTCGTTAATTTTTCTAATAAAAAATCAAGTAAACCAATATCTTTGTTTACTTTATATTCTTTTAATTCTTCTTTTTTTCTTGTTCCTTTTTTTTGCATCATAAAACCTACTATCTTAAAATCATTCTAAGTCTAGTTCCTAAATCTTCTAAAATAGAGAAACCATATCTTTCATAAAATCTAACTGCTCCAATGTTTTTCTTAAATACCGTTAATTGAAGTGCTTTTTTGTTTTTTCTAGCAGTATCGATACAACGACCTAAAACCACGGAACCAATACCTTGATTTCTTCTTTCTTTTTTTATATAAAAATCATCGAGTTCAAAGTAATTTTCTTCTTCTTTTAACCAAAAACAACCCATAAATACATTTTCATTGTAGACAAGAGTATAGTTTTTGATGTTTTTTGTTAATTTACTTTTTTCCCATCTTTGAACTTCATTAATGTCAATTAAACTTAAATCTTCGTAATCATAAACCATTTTTACAAATTCATTAAATACAAATTCTTTAAAAGTTTTATCTGCTTTTCTATATTCTAAAACCATTGTCAAAACCCCTTTTTTATATTATTACACAAAAGAAAAATTTTTTCATTGATAAAATATAGATAATTTACTTTGTCGACTTTTAAATAACATTGTTAATGAATAAATCTATCATTAGTATTTGGGCAAAAATGAGCCAAATTAAATAAGGTGTTAAGATATAACTTTTTTTATCTTTTTGAAGAAAGTCATAGAATAAATAACTATTTCCAACGATAAGAAGGAAAACTAGTATTAAAGATAAGGCTATTTGATTGAAATAAAATAATAAAGGGGTAAATAAATAATTGAGAATTAATAAAATGTAGTATAAAAATTTGTTTTTATCGGTAGCCTTTTTTTGATAAAAGTAATACCAAATACCGATGACTAGGTATAAAATGCTCCACGCAAGTGGAAATACAAGACTTGGAACTTTGATGTTTCGGTTTAAAGTTTGAATGTAGGAAGTATAGTCTTTGAAAACTAATCCTATTATTGTTCCTATAAGCAGGGGAGTAAATACATAAAATAATAAATCACTTGTCTTTTTCATACTACTATTATATGTAGATTTAATGATATTATTCAAAATGAATAATGTCTTTTTGTTTTCTGTGGAGTAATTAAAATAATTATGTTATTTTATAAGTATTATTAAAGGAGTGAATGAAAATGGCAAAACGTAAGAAAAAAATTCCTAAATTTGTTATCTTTCTTTTTGTATTTAGTTTTTTGATTGGAAGTATTACAGCGTATTTTTTAACTAAAAATGATTGTTTTGTTCTAAATGGAAATAAAGAAATAACCTTAGGTATAAATGATATATATACAGAAAAAGGGGTTAAAGTTGTTGCTTATGGAAAAAATATTTCAGAAACTGCTAAAATTGTGATATATGACCAAGAAGATGAAGAAGTTATGGAAGTTAATACAGAAATAGAGAATGAATATACGATTATTTACCAAGTTAGTTCTTCTAAATATGCTTCTTATAAGTTGATTAGAAAAGTTAAGGTGGTTGATAATAATGAATAAACTTAAAAAGTTTTTGACGATTGTTATTGTTTTTTGTCTAGGTTTTGTTAGTGGTTTTGCTTTTATTTCTTTCTTATCTTATCCTAAAGATAATGGCGATATTTATATAAGTGGAAATTTAAAAATTCATTTTTTGGAGTTAGGAAATGCTAATACGGGAGATTGTATTTTGTTGCAAGTTGGCAATACCGATGTTTTAATTGATGCAGGTTCTAAAAAGTCGAGTTTTGAAACGGTAAATAAATATTTAGATGAACATATTTCGGATAATATTATTGAATATGTTGTAGTAACTCACGCTCACGAAGACCATTATGTTAATTTTACAACGGAAGTTAATATTTTTACGGAATATCAGGTAAATAATATTATTGATTTTTCTTTAAGTAATAATGTTGGAAAAACAATGTATAATAATTATATTACTCAAAGGGATTTGGAAATTGAAAATGGTGCTAATCATTATACTGCTGCGGAGTGTATAAAAGGAGAAAATGATGCTAAAAAGGTTTTTGATTTAGGAAATGGTATTGAAATGGAAATATTAGATAGTTACTATTATTACAATAGTTCTACTTCAGAAAATAACTATTCGGTTTGTGTTTTAATTAATCAAGGGGATAAACATTTTTTATTTACAGGAGATTTAGAAAAAAGTGGGGAAGAATATTTGGTAGAATTGAATGATTTGCCTGAAGTGGAGTTGTTTAAAGCAGGACATCACGGTTCGATTACTTCTTCTAATGATGTTTTATTATCGGTAATTAAACCTAAATATATTGTTGTTTGTTGTTGTGCAGGAAATTCGGAATATACGACTAATAAAGATAATCAATTTCCTTCTCAAGCATTTATTGATAGAATTTCTTTATATACCGATAAGGTTTATGTTACTTCGATAGGAGCGGAAGGATATACTGGTGAGAATAGTTTTGCTTCTTTTAATGGAAATATTGTTTTTACTTCTTCTAAAAAAGGAATTAAAATTGAATGTTCTAATAATGATACGATTTTAAAAAATAGTGAATGGTTTAAGAAAAATAGAGTTCTTCCTGATAAATGGATAGAATAATTTGGAATAATATTTTTAAAATTATTTTTAATAAGAAAAAAATATGGTATAATTAGTTCAATGAGGTGTTTGATATGAAAATTATAAATAATGATTATGGCTTTAGTTTTGAAATTTCTGATAGTTATACAGAAGTAAATAAAGAAGATTATAAGAAATTTCATTTAGATGAAACTACTTTACATGTTTTTACTAAATTAGAAGGAAAAACTCCTAAGAGTATTTCAATGAATAGAGATGATGAATGTCCTCAAGATTCTCAATATTTGCAATTAATTCAATTAAACATTAATAATATGCAAAAAATGGGAATGGAAATTTTAAATAGAAGTTTTATTACTACTGAAAGTGGTCGTCGTATTGATAAAACTATTTGTGTTTTTAAAGATTTGAAATTCTGTGTTTATTTCACAAGAGTGAAAAAAATTCTTATCAGTGCTTCTATTGTAATAGGTGCAGAAAGAGATAAAAACGAAGCTGAATTATATAATATTTTTGCTTCAATTAAAGAATTATAGAAAGGATTTAAAATCCTTTTTTATTTGAAAAGAGGTTAAGAAAATGGGAAAAGTGGCATTGGTTTTAGAAGGTGGTGGAATGCGAGGAGCATATACCGCTGGGGTAATTGATTGCTTTATTAAACATAATATTGAAGTTTCTGCTTGTTATGGTGTTAGTGCAGGGGCTATCAATGCTTGTAGTTATTTATCTAAACAATATGGTAGGTCTTTGGCTTTGTTAACTCATAATCCTGAGAAAAAAATGGGAAGTTTGAGAAAACTTTTAACCACAGGAAATTATTTGGATAATGACTTTTTATATAATGTTTTACCAAATGAAATTTATCCTATTGATAAAGAAACTTTTTCAAAATCAAAAACAAAGTTTTTAGTAGTTATGACTGATGTAGAAACAGGAAAAGCTTGTTATCATCAAGTAAAAGATTTAGATACCGAAATGATTTATGTCCAAGCTTCAGCTTCTTTACCTATTGTTTCAAGATTTGTGCTGATTGATAATCATTGGTATCTTGACGGTGGAATGGCGGATTCTATTCCTGTAAAAAAGGCCTTTGAAGATGGATATGATAAATGTTTGGTAGTTTTGACAAGACAAAAAGGTTATCAAAAAAAGCCAAGTTCTTCTTTGAAATTGTCAAAAATTAAATATCGACATTATCCTAATTTAGTAGAAGCAATAAAAGAAAGACATAATATGTATAATAGTACGTTATCTTTTATTGAAAAAATGGAAAATGAAAATAAGTGTTTAGTTATTCAACCCAAAGAACCTGTTAAGGTAGGAAGATTAGAAAAAGATATTTCGAAGATTAAAGATTTGTATCAAGCAGGATTTGATGATGCTTTAGAAGTAATTGAAAAGGTTAAAAAATTCATAAAGTAAAAAAGACTTTTTGTACTTAAATGAAGTACGAAAGGTCTTTTATTTTATCCATTTAAAACTGAAAATATTTTTAATGGTTTTCCATATTTTTTGATACCATTTTAGCTTCTTTTTAGTCTTTTTCACTAAATTCAATTTATCATAATTGGTGTTAACCTTTAGAGTAAAAGAACCGGCACTTTCTTTACCATTTTTATCTATTGCTAATACAGATATTTGATATTCTCCTTCTATGGTTTCATTTCCTTCGTATTCATTGGAAATTATTTGAATGTTTGTCGCTTTTTTATCGATAATTCCTATGTTTTTGGCTATCTGTCCTATTTGTGATGATGATAATGGCGTAGATGTGTCTACGTATACAAAAAAGCTGTTGTTAGCCCAAAAAACAGGAGCAATGTCATCTAATACTTGAATTTGAATGGTAAAATCATTTGAGGTATTACCAGCTTGGTCTTTAACATTTAGGATTATTTCCCAAGTACCGACTTTAGAGAAATTTTCACTATAAGTGTTTTTTACAATATTAAGATTAGATTTATCTAAAGTTGAAATATTATCTTCTATTTTTAAATCATTTAGTATTTTTTCTAAGGTTAAAGTTAAATCAGTACTTCCTTTTTGATATGATGAAGTTCCTGTGATAGTAGGTTTTATA
Organism: uncultured Erysipelotrichaceae bacterium; assembly: GCA_964442785.1. Taxonomy (GTDB): domain Bacteria; phylum Bacillota_I; class Bacilli_A; order RFN20; family DUOF01; genus SIG223. The sequence goes on along the minus strand of CAYTZW010000002.1, from coordinate 21,862 downwards.
TCATCGATAACGTTTATTGTCATTTGATGAGTACCTTCATTTCCCGCTAAATCATAAATACTAAAAACAATTTCATATTCTCCTATTTTGTCTTTGTTTTCGGTATAATCATCTTTTTTTATTTGAATATCAGTTACTTTTAGGTCATCACAATCATCTTCTACGGAAAGCAAATTTTTTATATCTTGAATAGTTAAACTATTAGACATATAAGAATTGACTGTTTCAGGTCCTGAAATGATTGGAGAAAGAGTATCGATTACCATAATGGTAATCGTTAAGGTTGCTTTATTTCCTGCTTTGTCAGACACTTCAAAAACAATATTATGATTTCCTAAAGTAGTTTGGTTGTTTTCATATTCATTTAAAGTGATGTTGTTGCTTGTTAATTCTATTTCACCGTCGGTTTCATCAATAACGGAAATATTGGCGATGATTTGTTCTAAAGTAATAATGTTTTGAGGATTAGTTACGTAATTTAATTTTCCTGATACAACAGGAGAGTAATTATCTAAAGAATTATAAGTTATTGTATAAGGTGTTTTGGTGTTTTGTCTTGTAGTTTTAGGAATAATTCTACCTGTGTAGTTGTTGGAAGTTTTAGTGGTGTATATTACATTTATCCTTTTGGTAGTTTTTATATAAGCATAATCGCTTCCGTCACATTTATCACATTCATAATTACGACCTTCATTATATTGATAGAATAAATCATTTAAGGCTTGAAGGCTTTGGTTGTCGGTAAGGTAATATTCTTTTTCATTAGAATAAGTATATTCAATATCTCCACTTCCTCCATAAGCACCGAGTTCATCGATAAATTGTACTTCTATAACATCAATTACATAGATAGTTGTAGGTAATTCTAATTCTTTTGTTTCAATCGTTACTGTTGCACCAGTTGAGGAATTTTCTTGAGCTTTGACATTAACAAAAGTCATTGGTTGGATAATACTTGTTAATATTGTAGTTAGTAAAATTAGTTTTTTCATTTTTTTCTCCTTTTTTCTTTTTTGTTAAAAATTTACTGATAGAATTGAAATAAAATTTTTATAAATCCCCTCCTAATTATTAATTGTTTGAATATTCTAAAAATCCTAAGAATAAATTTAATTGGAGGTAAAAAATGGATTGGCATACGAAAAGAAGTTTTGAGGTAGTAAAAGAATTACAATCTAATGAAGAAAAAGGTTTAGAGGAAAAAGAAGCTGAAATTAGATTAAAAAGAGATGGCTTTAATGTTTTAAAATCTGGAAAAAAGAAAAATGTATTTTTTAAATTTATTGACCAATTTAAAGATATAATGGTTATTATTTTAATAATTGCAGCGATTATTTCTTTTTTTGTGGCGATTGAATCAAAAGAATCTACTGATTATATAGAACCTATTGTTATCTTGGTAATTGTTTTTATGAATGCTACTTTAGGAGTTATTCAGGAATCAAAGGCGGAGAAAGCAATGGAAGCCTTACAAAAAATGAGTGCTTCCCATACTTCTGTTTTAAGAGGTGGAAAAAAGATAAATTTGGAAATTGATAAAGTAGTCGTTGGTGATATTGTTTTTTTAGAAACTGGTGATTATGTTTGTGCGGACGGTCGCTTACTAGAAGCAAATTCTTTAAAAGTTGATGAATCTAGTTTAACAGGAGAGTCTTTTCCTGTAGAAAAAAACATTAGTTTATATGTTCCTGCAAGTACTCCTGTCGCTGAAAGAAGTAATATGTGCTATAGTGGAAGTAGTGTAGTTGCTGGTAGTGGTAAAATGATTGTTGTCAGCACGGGAATGAAAACGGAAATTGGAAATGTGGCTTCTTTGTTAAATGAGCAAGAAAAAAATGAAACTCCTTTGCAAAAAAAGTTAGATAATTTAGGAAAGTTTTTAGGAGTAATGGCGATAAGCATTTGTGCTATTATTTTTTCAATAGGTTTATTTGAAAAAATGAAACCTTTAGAAATTTTTATGATTTCTATTTCTTTGGCAGTTGCTGCTATTCCAGAAGGATTACCTGCTATTGTTACCATTATTTTTGCTTTTAGTGTACAAAGAATGGCTAAAAGAAATGCAATTATAAGGAAACTTCCAGCAGTTGAAACTTTAGGTAGTGCTTCGGTTATTTGTTCTGATAAAACGGGAACTTTAACTCAAAATAAAATGACTTTAACAGAAGTTTATACTAAAGAGAAAATTGAAAAAATAAGTTCTAATTTAACAAGTGAATCCAAGAAAATGTTGGAATTTGCAATTCTTTGCTCTAATGCTAGTGAAGATGTGGGAGATCCTACTGAAATAGCGATTATTCAAGGTGCTAAAAAAGTAGGAATTTCCGTAAAAAAAGTTCGAGATAACTATCCTAAAGAAAGAGAAATTCCTTTTGATTCTGATAGGAAACTAATGACAACTATTCATAAATACAATGGAAAATATTTGATAATAGTTAAAGGTGCTTATGAACAATTAGTAAAAAAATGTAATAAAGTTAGCAATGATTATGAAAAACAATGTTTGAAGATGTCAAGCGAAGGTAATCGTGTTTTAGCACTAGCCTATAAAGAAGTTGATGTTTTACCTAAAATGGATATTTCTAAAGTCGAAAATGATTTGATTTTTCTAGGACTTATGGCAATGATTGACCCTCCAAGAGAAGAAGTAATCGAAGCTTTAAAAGAATGTAAAAAAGCAGGTATTCAAACTGTTATGATTACGGGGGATAATGTTTTGACAGCTACGGCGATTGCTAAAAAAATTGGTATTGCTTCATCTTCTGCTCAAGCCATAACAGGAACTGAATTAGAACATCTTTCCGATGATGAACTAAGTAAGAAAGTACGTGGTATAAAAGTTTATGCTAGGGTTACTCCAAAGGATAAATTAAGAATTGTAAAAGCTTGGCAAAAACAAAATGAAGTAGTTGCAATGACAGGAGATGGAGTTAATGATGCTCCTGCTTTAAAAGCAGCTGATATTGGTTGTTCTATGGGAAAAACAGGTACTGAAGTTGCTAAAAGAGCTTCTGATATGATTTTAACTGATGATAATTTTTCTACTATCGTGGAAAGTGTAAAAGAAGGTCGTTGTATTTATGATAACATTCGTAAAACGATTGAATTCTTATTAGGAACAAATATGGGAGAAATATTTACAATGTTTTTTGCAATGTTACTTTGGAAAGAAACTCCTCTTATTTCAATGCAATTATTGTGGGTTAATTTAGTAACGGATACTTTACCTGCCCTTTCTTTAGGAGTAGAAAAACAAGAAGCTGATATTATGAATAATCCTCCTAAACCTAAAGATGAAGATATTTTTGCTAATGGATTAGTTAAAAAAATAATGCTTCAAGGTTTAATGTTTTCTTTTTTAACTTTATTATCTTTTTATTTTGGAAAAAGCAATCTTTCTTTAAAAGCAGGACAAACAATGGCTTTTATTACTTTGTCAACAACACAGATTTTTCAAGCTTATAATATGAGAAGTTCTCATTCTCTATTTAAAATAGGTGTTTTCTCAAATAAATATATGGTTGGAGCTAGTATTGTTTCTTTCTTTTTAATCGGTATTATCCTTTTTATTCCTAGTTTAGCTTCTATTTTTGGACTTGTTCATTTACCTTTTAATTATTATTTAATTTCCTTATTATTAGCTTTTTCTCCTATTTTAGTAATGGAAATCATTAAAAAAATTAACAATGAAAAAGCGATATAGAAAATATCGCTTATATTTGGTGATTTACTAATTTAAAATATTGTCCTTTTAATTTCATTAATTCTTCGTGAGTTCCTTGTTCTTGAATACCTTTATTATTGATAACTAAGATTTTATCAGCTTTTCTAATGGTAGAAAGTCGATGAGCAATAACAAAACAAGTTCTATCTTTGGTAATAATATCAAGAGCAGCCATTATTCTTTTTTCAGTTAAACTATCAATATTACTAGTTGCTTCATCAAGGATAAGCACTTTAGGATTATTAAGGACAATTCTTGCAAAACAAATAAGTTGTTTTTCTCCTGAAGATAATCCTTCACCATTTTCTCCAACTTCTTCATAATAACTATTTGGTAGTTTTTCTATTAATTGATTAGCTCCAATTTTTTTGGCTGCTTCAATACATTCTTCATCAGTAGCTAGCGGAGAGCCATAGCGGATATTATCCATAATGGTACCTCTAAAGATAAAGGAGTCTTGCATCATAACACCAACTTGTTTTCTTAAAGAATGGGTGGTTACCTCTTTTATGTTATGTCCGTCAATATAAATATTTCCTTTATCAGGGTCATAAAAACGATTTAGTAAATTAACAACTGTAGATTTTCCTGCTCCTGTAGGACCAACAAGAGCAATCATTTGCCCTGCTTTAACATCTAAGGAAAAATTTTCTAAAATGGCAAAATCTTTATTATAACCAAATGTAATATTATCATATTTGATATTTCCTTTTACTTGAGGTAAAGGATAAGCATTAGGGCTTTCTTTTACACTAACAGGATAATCTAATAATTCAAATATTCTTTCTAAGTTGACACTTTTTTCGGAAAATACTTGTAAGGCTTCTATGATAAGCATAATAGGGTCGTAAAATAAGTCAGTATAAGAAGAAAATGCTAAGATAGCTCCCAAGACAGCTTCTCCTTTTAACATTAAGAAAAAGGCAACGGCATATAAAGTGATATTAATAGAGTTCCAAATAACTGATACAGTAGCGTTATATTTTTCTCTTAATTTGACAACTTCGTAATAACTGTTTTTAGATAGATTATTTAATTCTTTGAAAGTTTTGGCGTTGCTTTCGTTTTTTTCAAAAGCATTGCTGACAGTATTACCTATAATGGTTTCATTGACAAAAGCAACTCGGTTGGTATTTTTGTTTTTATGAATACGATTTTTTTCTTTCATTATTGACCTTAAACCAATCGCTACCACCATTAGAATTATCATATAGCCAATGACAATAAGAGTAAAAATAACATTGATTCTAAAAGCAAAAATAACGACTAATAGTATTTTTAAAAAACTAAAAACAGTATGAATTGCATAATAAGCAAAGAAGCCGTCTAGTTGATTTACATAACTTGTCAGTCTTACCAATATTTTTCCAGAAGGAACTTTGTCAAAATAATCAAAATAAAGTTTTTGTAATTTTTCGAATAAATCTTTTCTTATTTTGTAAATTATTTTATGTTCACATTTGTAAGAAATATAATTTTGGAAGATATCAAGGAAACATTTTAATACTTCTAAAAAAGCAATGACCACTAAAATAGTTACTAATTCTGAATATTTACCTGTAGGAACTACTTTTTCAATAATTCTTGACTCTAACAAAGGTGTTACTAGTTCAATAATGGATAGACCAAGTAAACAAGCAAAGATTACTCCTATCCAAAATTTAAAAGGAAAAGCATATCTTAGTATTCGCATTAAGTATTTGAAATTGAATTTTACTTCTACTTTTTCATCTTCAAAAAAGACACGATTATTTTGCATAATTTTCACCTTCTTTCTTTAAGGTTTCTTGGTATGAATAAATATTATAATAGACACCCTCTAGCTTCATTAGTTCTTCAAAAGTTCCCATTTCTTTAATAGAACCATTATCTAAGATGATAATTAAATCCATTTCTTTAGCGGTATTTGCTCGATGTGAAGTAATTATCCAAGTTCGAGCATCATAATTGTTATGTAAATTGTCGATTAATTGACTTTCAGTTTTTTGGTCTAAAGCAGAGAAAGCTTCATCAAAGAGAAAAATAGGAGCATCTTTATATAAGGCTCTAGCGATAGTAACTCTTTGCTTTTGACCGCCTGATAATCCATATCCTCTTTCTCCAACAATGGTGTCATATTTTTGGTCTAGTTTTTCAATAAAATCGTGAGCGTACGCAATTTTGGAAACACTATAAAGTCTTTCTTCATCAACATAGTCATCAGCATAGTAAGATATATTATTATAGATAGAATTTGAATATAAGAAAGTATTTTGCATAACATAACTGAAATGACTTCTTAGGTAGTTTAGGTCTAAATTTTTAATGTTTTGACCATCGATAAGTATTTCTCCTTCTGTTGGGTCAAGGAAACGATTTAAAAGCATAAATAAAACAGTTTTTCCACTTCCTGTAGCTCCCATAATAGCAATCTTTTTACCATAAGGAATTTTAAAGGAAATATTATCAATTATTTTATTATCATTTATGGTTAGAGAAACATTTTTAAATTCAATACTAGGAGTATTATTAATTTCTTTTGCTGTTTTTTGACAATCTTTGATGTTTTCTTGATAAGTTAAGAAGTTGTATAATTTATTCATACTTGTTACTTGATAAAGGGAATTAAAAACAATTCTCGTTAGACTGTTAGTATTACTAATAATGCTAGAAACATAACTTAAAAAGATAAAGTAACTACCAGTGCTTATTTTTCCTTCAAAAATAAGTTTTGTTCCTAAAAATAAACTAATTACGTGAATGGTACTTCTAATTAATTGAGCGGATAGCCAATATTTATTCCAAGCTAGTGAAAACTTTTGAGAAACATCGTGAAAACCTTGATTACAATCATCAAACTTTTGGATTTCTGTTTCTTCTGCTGCATAGGCTTTAACAGTTCTTATACCAGCAATGTTTTCAGATACAACATTATTAATTCTTTTTGAAGTTTCTCTTTTTTCTCGACCAAATTTTTGAGATTTTCCAAGTTGTTTAAAAAGGGTAATGATGATTATTGGAATACCAATAAGGGGTACAATACAAAGAATAGGATTAATCATATAAAGATAAATGGTAGAAGAAATAATCATAATTATGTGGTAAAGAATATTATTTATATTTTGTCCTATTAATGTTTTGGTTTCTGTAGTGTCGGTGTTGATGATTGCTAATATTTCTCCTGTGGTAAAATTATTGATTTCACTTTGATTCATTTTAAGCATTTTTTCGTAAGCTAAACTTCTTAAATCTGCTTCAAAATATTTGACATTTATTTTGACTGAAAATAAGGATTTTGCATATCTAGCAGCATTTTTTAAAAGTACTAATAAAATCATTGTTAATATAATGGTTGCTAATAAAAGTTTTGATTTTGGTTCACCAAAAGTGCCATTTAAAAGGAAATTAAAAACATTGCTAGATTTTAAAGCAGAAGGATTGTAGTCTATACAATAATCTATCAAAAGTTTAGAAGCTTGAGTAAATAAAAAATAAGAAGCTGCAACAGCAAAGGATAATAAAAGAATTACGATATATGAATAACGATATGGTTTATATAAATTAAAAAAGTATTTAAAAGAATTGTTAGTTCTTTCTTTGTTTTTCATTGTTAACACCTGCACTTCTTATATATTGTAATAATAAAGTGGTAATAATTGCAAATAAAAACCTCTAAAATTCAATTTAGAGGTTTGAAAATTTTAGTCAGAATAAGAACAATGTTTTTCACCTGGACAGCGATAATCATCACCAGTTTCTATTTTAGTAGCATCGTTTGTACTAAATCCTGAGTCATCGCTCCACTTATCATCTTTTAATATATACCAGGTAGCAGATCCGTTAGCAGAATTTTCAATTTTTCCTAAGATAATGGTATCAGAATATGAAGAAGCAAAAGTTGCATTGGCATAGAATACTTTGATTTGGTATTTAAAACTGACCATTGAATAAATTAGGGTACCTTCAGATTGGACGATTTGAGTAGTATAATAAATTCCACTATCTACATTAGCAGTGATATCTGCTTCATCTAAAGTATAGGTAATTTTAGTTTTTGCTAGTTTTTCAGTTTTAAAATAAGAAGAATCAATTCCTATTTTTTCAAGTCTTTTTACTGCAGCATCTAAGTAAGTGTAAGAATTACTATTCATATTTTTAGATGAATATAAAACATTTAATCCTTCTTCAGCAAGGGCAATAATTGTTTGTTCTGGACTTTCATAACTATCATCTATGGAAACGTTAATAGCAATTTGAGCAATTCCATTGTAGACTTGGGTTTCTTCTCCATTATAATTTACGTTTCCATTAAGAAGTTCAATTCCTGTTTTAAAACTAAATGTTGTATCAGCAGCAGCTTTATCAAAAGACTGGTGATTTGTAGAAACTTTTTTGTAGGCTCCTGTTTTTATTATTTCGGTTACGTTACTAGAAGTATATGCTACTTTTCCAGAAGTATCATAATCATTACAAACATTTCTTGCATCGCCACCATTATATTTTGTGGTACAATAAATATATTCTGTTAAAGATTTATAGGCATTATAATTTTTAATTTTAAAGACTAAACGAACAGACAACAAAGCATTAGAGCCACTGCTTTTAAGAGGAGCTTTAAAAGTAACAGTAACTGATAAAGGACCTTCTTGAGAAATACTTTGAATATCAGTAACTACTAATGATTTCTTAATGCTTGACTTATCAAGATTGCTTTCTTTACAAGTTAAAGGTTTTGTGGAATTAAATGATGTTTTAACTAAATTATTAGAAACAGAAGAATTACTAGCGTAATCATTTACGGCATTACAAGCTGTCAAATAAAGGTCTCTATCGGATTTTGATATTTCACGTGAACAACCGGTAGTTAAAGGTAAAAAGCAAGCGAAAATCATTGCTATATTAACAAATAAACTGAATAGTTTTCTTTTCATAAAAGAATCACCACCTACTATATTTAGTATATTTTATATAGAATTATTAGTCAATAGAATGACCTTTTTTTAGTGGGATTTTTCTTCTTTGGGAATTTATTCACAATTAGTTTTATTAGAATTGCAATAAATTGGTTTAAATGGTATAGTTTTAAGTGTGTTGAGGTGATTTATATGAAATTTAAGTCTTTTATTAATTGGAACAAGATGATGATTGTCTTTGGTTCTAGCTTTGTAGTTCTTCTTGTAGTCGTTTTATTAACTAGAAAAATGGAAATTTCTATGTTTGGAACAATGATTTCTTTATCTTTGTTTATCGTTATTGATTATTTCTTGTTATTCTCTATTTATGTTCTTTTATTTGATGATTTCTACAAATTAGATAAAGAAGGAATGGAAGTATATAGATATGTATTTGCAAAGAAAAACATCAATTATGCTGATATCAAAGAAGTAAGAATTGAAGAAAAATGGATATTCTTAAAAAAAGTAAAAAAAGAAATAGTAGTTTTAGACTATATTGATGAAAAAGGATTAGAAAAAACAATTAAATTATCTCCTGAACATATAAAAATGTTTGTTGGAGTTATTAAAGAAGAAGTAGAAAAAAAATAAGAAAAAATTAGATAATGATTAGTAAAGAACTAGGTTAGTTGGTTGACTTAGTTCTTTTTTTGTTGTTTTTTAGTAAAAAAAAGCACTATACTATATTAGTGTGGTGATGTGTAAATGTATGATGAGGTTTTAAAAAAGATAGTAAAAGGAATGAAAAATACTAAAGGGTCATTATTTCCTTCTAGTTTTGCGTTTTATATGATTTTTGCTTTAGTACCTTCTTTAACTATTATGCAATTCTTTTTATCCTTATTTACTATTCCTGCAGATTTTTTACAAAACTATTTAAAAATACTTTTTCCTAATAATATTGCTACTAGTTTGATTGACTTTTTAAGTAATAGTCATTCTTGGGAAAATGTTATATCTTTGTTATTTAACCTTTTAGTTTCTATGGTAATTATTTCTAATGGTTTCAACACTTTTATTAATGTTAGTAATAATTTATATGACAAAAAAAATACTTTTATCAAAAAAAAGTTAAGGTCTTTAGCTCTTACAGGTTGTTTTATTGTTTTATTGTTTTTGTTTTTTACTTTAAGTGCTTTAATGGCATATTTAATTGGAGAAAGCAAAGTGAAAACAATCGGTTCAGTTTTACAAATATTCTTGGAATTTGGAATGTTATTTATTATGACTTGTTTATTATATTCATTAGCTAGTGATAAATTTTTGAAATTAAAAGAAATATGGCAAGGAGCATTATTTAGTGCGGTTAGTATTACTATTGCTATATCTTTATTTGGCTTATATAGTAAATATTTGAGCAATTTCAATAATAGTTATGGGCCTTTGACTTGGTTGCTTATTTTATTGTTGTTATTCCAAATTATTGGTATTTGTATTTATATTGGTTTGATATTAAATACCATTGTGAAATCTAATCGTGATAGAGTAAAAAAGGCTTTAGAAGAAAATAATGGTTAGTGATATAGTCATCTTTGAGTACTTAAGTTGACTTTTAGAAAAACTTTTCATACAATAATTATATATTTTGAAAGGAGTTTATTTATGTTTAATTCATTTATTTGGTGGCGTATCTAATTTAGTGTTCACAAAAATAGTTATGTTTTGTGAATGCTTTTTAGTACTCACAAAACATATAAATGGATTAAATATTGAAATATAAAATCTACACCCGTTGGTATGTTTTGTTTCGTAAAACAATCAACGGGTTTTTATTTGAATAAAGGAGATTTTATATTATGAAAAAAACAATGTTAACAGGAGTTAGACCTAGTGGAAATCTAACATTAGGAAATTATTTAGGAGCAATTAAAAATTTTGTTGATAGGCAAGAAAAGTATAATAGTTACATTTTTATTGCGGATTTACACGCTATAACAAGTTATATTGAGCCAAGTAGGTTAAAAAGTGCTGTTATGGATTCAGTGGCAATGTATTTGGCTTGTGGGATTAATCCTAATATCACAACTATTTTTAAACAAAGTGATGTTTTAGAACACGGGACACTTGGTTTTATAATGACTTTTCAAACTAAAATGGGAGAACTTTCTCGGATGACCCAATTTAAGTATAAATCACAACAACAAAGTAAAGAAGGTGTTGATACGGGTTTGCTTGTCTATCCTACTTTAATGGTTGCGGATATCCTGCTTTATGATACTTCTATTGTTCCAGTAGGCAAAGACCAACAACAGCACGTGGAACTTACTCGTGATTTAGCAGAAAGATTTAATAAAAGATATGGAAAAACATTTATTATGCCAGATGTATATGTAGCTCCGGTTGGAAATAAAATATTGAATTTACAAAATCCATTAGAAAAAATGAATAAATCCGATAATGGAAATAATAAGGGAACTATTTTTTTAATGGATAATATTGAAGTTGCTAAAAGGAAAATTATGTTGGCAAAAACAGATAGTTTGAACAAAGTTCATTTTGATGAATTAAATCAGCCTGGTATTTCTAATCTTATGAGTATTCTAAGTAAAATAACTGATGAAACTTTTGAAAGTATCGAAAAAAGATATGAAGGCAAAGGATATGGAGAATTAAAAAAAGAAGTCGCTGAAAATGTAGCCAAACTTCTTCTTGATATTCAAAGTAAGTATTATAAATATAATGATGAAAAATTGTTAAATCAAATTTTATCAGACGGGGCTAAAAAAGCAAAAGTAGTGGCATCACAAACTCTTGATAGAGCAACAATAGCCTTGGGCTTAAAATAGAAAAAACTAGTTTTGAGAGTTTTCACTTTTAAAACTAGTTTTTATATTCTTTTATTGTTCTTCTTTTTTCTTTTTTTTGTTATTAGATGCTAGAATTACTCCGATTGAAACAGTAGCAACAACAGCAACTCCTAATGATACATAAAGTAAAGAAGTATAATCTCTTTTTTTGTTTGTTAGTTTAGCACAGGATTCGACACTATCACAAATATATAAAGGACCACTATTTTTATAAGTAACATTTCCAGCAAAGTCTTCTGCTCTTATCCATAGATAATAAGTTTTATTTTTGGTAGGAATGTCAATATTGACATTGTCATATTCGAATAATTCGTTTGTAAATTCAGCTTCATTTGGCCTTATATCACTATTAGAGAATGTATATTTTAAAGTATTTAGCATTGAGTTTGTATCGCTTGCAGAAACACTTATTGATAATAATCTTCCGGTTTCTTCATCTTTATTTTGGTTGATAGTTACCACAGGTGAAGTATCATCTTTTCTTAGAATTTGGGAAAATACTGTTTGATTTCCTGCTTTATCAGTAACGGTAATTGTAACGTAAGTTTTTGGTAATTCAAGGTTGATTTTGAATTTGTTGTTTACTGATTTTTTGACTGTTACTTCAGGTGCTTCTTCAGTACAAGTTGTTTTATTATTAACACTTTCAAATTCTAGACATAATTTGTATTTTATAGATTTAACTCCTGAAGCAGCATAACTTGGATTTGAAGGATCACTATATTTTACTTCTAAATATTCATTGTTTGTCCAAGCATTTACAGAATTGGTAGATATTTTAGGGGCTATTGAATCGTAGTAAATATAATTTGATTTGGTTTCTAGTAACTCAATAGTTCCTGAAGTTCCTGGAATAAGTTTTTCTAGTGAATAATACTTTACTTTAACAACGTGTCTTCCTTGTAGTTGCTCATCTGGTAAAGCATCATATAGTCTTATGGTTTTTTTCCAAGCAGCATCAGAGTTGATGTTTTTTCCAGTGTAATTAATAAAAGGATTATCTTCATAATTAGACCAATCATTACAAACCATTTTTCCGTCGGTTGGGTCAAAACAAGTTGTATAAGAAATATAGTTAGCTTTCATATTGGTAGTACTAATTCTTACTTCAACATCTAAAGAATTAGTGTTCCTTTTTCCGTCATTGATTTTGATATAACTATTTTTGGTATTGTTGTCCATAGTTTTTCTAGTTGAATATTTAATGTTATCCCAATTATCGTAAACTACAAAACCAATACCCAATAGCATTGCAAGTCCGATTAAGAAAGTTGCAATTTTGAAAATTCTGCTTTTTAAATACATAGGTTTCACCTCACGCAACTTATTTTATAAGGGTAAAAAAATTTTAACAATATCAAAATTAATAAATGTGTATTACTTTTGCTTTTTTTCATTAAATATTGAAAGAATGTTTACATTAGTGCTGAAAAAAGAAAAAATGTTTCATATCAAAATAAAATAATATATAATATTATTAGGTGATAAAAAAATGAATGATGAAGTTGAAAAGTATCGTTTGAAATATTTAAAAGCAACAAATAGTTTGTTGATTATTGCTATTTTTGTGGTGGTAAGGTCTATATTCTATTACTTTAACAATGAAACAATGATTTATTTGTTAGAAATTAATCGATTAGTTAATCAATTAGGGGGAATTATTTCTGATACTTCTACAGCATTAGGAATTTTAGTTGATTTGTCAATTAGCATTAGTATATCTTTAATGATTTTTTTTATTTGGAAAGAAACTCAAAAAGGAAGAATAAAAGTTTTTATTAGTTTCGTTATTTTCTATTTTTTAGATATGTTTTTGTATTTCTTTTCATATGATGTTGTTAGTTTCTTGATTCATTTCATTTTTCTTGCATATATGTTGTTTGGAATAATTTTTTACAAAAAAATGTATGTAGAATTTTTAAATTCCAAGAATAAAAAAGAGGAGGAATAAAAAATGGAAATTTCAATGATTATAGATGTAGTATTTTTTGCTTTTTTAGGTCTTTCATTTTTATGGGGATTATGGAAAGGAATGTATAAATCCACTTTTGGTTTGTGCTTTAATTTAATTCTGTTTTTAGTTATTTGGATAGTACTTCCTACTTTTTCTAGTTTGATAGTAGATTTCATTCCTGAAGAAACGAAAAGTGAATTAGCGGAATATATGTCAAATGCAGAACTGAAAGAAGCTTTATCGGGATTATTAAGAATTTTCTTTTCAGGACTTGTTTGGATAGTTCTTATGATTGTTCTTTTCCCTATTAAATTAATATTTAGAAGGATTTTTAGAAAAATTATCTTTAGTGGAGAGAAAAAACCAAAAACTTGGGCATCTCGATTTGGTGGTAGTGCGATTAGTACTTTAAATGCTTTTTTGATAGTTTTATTGGTAACTACTCCTTTTGTGGGTACTATTTCAACTTTAAGAGAAGATAATGGTGAAACTAAATGTCTTGTTTCTGATGATTTTAATAGTTGTGAAATAACTAAATATTATACGGATTCTAGTTTTTCTAAGGTAGTTTCGGTTGCTGATATGGATAAAAATCTTTTTAAAGTAATGTCTAATATGAAATTATATGGAAAAAAAGTTAATCTTCAAAGTGATTTGAGTGCTACTTTTGATACTTATATTCTTTTAGAAAGTAAAGGTTTATCTATAAGTGGTGAAATTGATTTGGTGGCTATTTTAAGTCGCTTAAGTTCTGAAGAATTCCAACTTTTAGGTGATAAAATCGCTAGTGTTGATTTACTTGTTACTTTAATGGACAATGTTGGAGTTAAAGTGATTGAAAAAGAAACGAAATTACCAGAAGGATTTGATATTGCTAAAATTAATTTTGCTAAGGAAATTGAAAATTTCTTTAATATTATTGGAGAAATTGTCAAATTACCTGTTTTTGAAGGAACGGAAATCACGGATAATTACTATAATGTTATCGCTACACTTGATAGTGAATATGTTGATTCTTTGGTTTCTTACATTGAAAAATCTGATTTATTAAATGAATTGTATGATACTTATTTGATACCTAAGTTTGAAAAAGTTGTTAATAATTTTATTGAAGATATGGGTGGCGAAAAAACGGTTACTCTTGCAGTGGAAGAAAGTACTTTGGCAGGTGAATTAAAAACTATTTTAAACTCTATTGCTAAAATAAAAGATGCGGGAATTATTACTTTAAATGAAGAAAGTAATGAATATGAATTGTCTGCTAAGGGAAGTGAACTTTTATCAGAACTTAATGAAGAAAAGGTTGATGAATTGATTGATAATTTATTTGAGTCTACTTTGATTTCTCAAGTATTGGGTGATGTTTCTGAAACCTTTATATTGAAATATTTTAATGAAACATTAGATAAAAATTATACTTCAAGCGATTTAGAATTAGATGATGTTGTTTGGTCTAGTGAACTTAAAAATGTTGTGTCTTTAGCAATTCTTTTATCAAATGAAGGTGTTATTGAAGATATTGAAAATGATGTTGAATTATTAGAAGCGGTTTTATCTAAAGACAACGATGTTATTGAAGTAATGGGTGAAAAAATGGGGCAATCTAAGATTATTACATCTTTAGTACCTGAAATTGTGGAACCTACTTTGGAAGATGTCTTAACGTCTATGATGGAAAATGGAACAGCGACTTTACCTGAAGATATTGATTGGTCAAGTGAAATGAAAAATCTTTTAATAGCTGCTAAATTCTTCTATGACGGTGGAGCTTTTGAAGATGATTTCGATGTTAATGATTATATTGCTACTTTAGAAGTTAATAGTGAAAAAGATGAAGTTTTAGAACTTAGTAATGCAATAACTAATTCAGAAGTATTTATGGCTATATTCCCTGATATTATTAAATCACAAATTGAAACTATTGATGATTCAATTAATTATGATGATATTGTTTGGAAAAATGAAATTACCAGTTTATTAAGAGCGTATAGATTACTAGCTACTGAAGGCTTGTTTGAAGATGAAGTAGATGTTAGTGAGGTTATGATTGATATTTTAAAAGATGATGCTAGTATTGATACTTTATTTAGTTCGGAAATAATTTATTTGGTCGTAACAAATCGTATTAATGATGAACTTAGTTCTTTTGAGTTTGACGGTGAAGTTTTAAAAAGTGAAAGCACGGCAGATTTTACCAAAGCCGATTGGAAAAAAGAAATTAAATTATTGGTGAAAGCTTTAGATAATCAAGAAGCCGTTGATGATTTTGAACAACTTGGTAAAATGGATCCTATTGCTAAAGATACCGAAACTCGAATTAATGATTTAAGTGTAATTGTATCATCTTTATTACAAACAAAAACATTAGGACCTACGATAACTGATAAGGTTAATGAGTTGTTAGAATTTGAAAATGATGAAAAGAAAACACAAAATGAATTAACTCAAAATGTTGATTGGAATGATGAACTTTTAGCGGTAAATGAACTTTTATGGAACATTACTGATGATGTAAATCACGAAGTAGAAAAAGAAGTAACGATTGAAATGGTTCCTGATTTTATTGAAAGTGCTAAGGCCACTACTATTGTTAAAGAATTAGTTTCTAAGAAAATAAAAGAAGGTTTAAAAGATTTAGAGAAAACTGATGGAACGGCTTTATTAAGTGAAACATTTATTAATTCCTTAGATATTTTTGATGAAGATAACAACGGAGATGTTAATTGGGATAAGGAAGTTGCTACTAAAACAAATTTTGAAGCTATTAATTATCCTGGAGAAGTGGGATATAGTAATGGTTTAGGAGAAGACGGAGATAAATTGACTGAAGCAATGAATGCTGCTGGAGAAACTACTATTGTAAAAGCTATTGTTGAAGATACTTTGCTTAGTGAAATTAAAGAACGTGTAAAACCTTATTTCTTTGAAGATGAAAATAATCCTACTGTGGAAGAAAATGCAGATTATGAGTCTTATCTTGAAACACTAGATATTTTTAGTGCTAATTATCGAAATGAATTTAAAGTTTATGATGATTTACAAGATTTAGATAATATTGATGAAAATAGTTCTTCATTTGGACCTACATTAGATGAATTTAAAGTAACTTTAAACAATTCTTCTATTTTTGGACCTGTAGCAACTAGACAAATCAAAAATAGGTTAAAGACTTTATTAACTGATATCGATTTAGATAATGATGCTACTACGGTTACAACTGCTAATTTTGTTGATGATTTAGATATTGTAGAAATTAATTGGACAAAAGAACTTCAAATAAAAGACAAATTAGAAGAAATGTTACCATTTGAAACATTTAGTGTTAATGAAAATAACGTAAATGATTTATTTGGAGATGACGGATTATTTGTAGGACTTGCTAATTCTGTTATTGTAACTTCTATGATTAATGAAAATGATATTCCTGATGATAAGAAAATTATGATTGAGAATAAAATGCTATATGATTTAATCGTTGAAAAGATTGATGAATTAGAGGCTTCAACAAGTGGTAAAAATGCCTTAAAGAAAATTATTTTTCTAAGTGTTGATTAGATTTTGTGAAAGGAACAAATTGAAAATTAAACATTTGTTCCTTTTTCTTTTTTGAATAAAATGGTAAACTTATTTGAGAAAAAGATGAGACCAAAAAGGAGTGGTTTTATGGCACAATATATATATGGAAAAAATGTTGTAAGTGAAAGGATAAAAAGTAACAAGGGTATTGAAGAAATTTTGTTAGTTGATAATTTTCAAGATTATAAGATTTTAAAGTTAATTGAAGATAATCATTTAGAAGTTAAATATATTGATTTAGCAAGAGCTAATAAATTGACTAATAAAGGATTACATCAAGGTATTATTGCGAAGATAAAATCTTATGAATACGCTGATTATCAAAGTATTGAAAAAATAGTAAAGAACAAAGAAAATTCAATAATTCTTATTGCTGACGGAATTGAAGACCCTCATAATTTTGGGGCTATTTTAAGAACTTGTGATGCTATTGGTGTTGACGGTGTTTTTGTTCCAAAGTTTGGAAATGCTCCTTTAAGTGAAACAGTGGCTAAAGTTTCTACAGGAGCGATTGAGCATATTCGTGTTTGCCAAGTTACTAATCTAAATAACCTGATTGATAATCTTAAATCTATTGGTTTTTGGGTTGTTGGAGCGGAAGAAGATAATTCTTTGGATTATCGTGAAGTTGATTGTAAAGGTAAAATTGCTCTAGTTGTCGGTTCGGAAGGAAAAGGAATTTCCAAACTGGTATTAAAACATTGTGATTATAAAGTTAAGTTGCCAATGGTAGGACACGTAAATTCTTTAAATGTTTCGGTCGCTACAGGAATTCTTTTATATCAAATTCATTCACAACAAAATCCATTATAGGAGGAATAAAATTGAATGAATGCCCTGATGAATTATTGATAACCTTTATAAGAGAAGGAAATAAAGAAGCTTATAGGTTTTTAAAATTAAGGTATGACAAATTAGTTTATAAGTGGATTAATGAAAAAAAGAATATAATTTATGTTAATAAACTGGAAATTGAAGATATATATTATTTGATATGGTCTAAATTTGATGGGATTATAGATGAATATGAAAGTCATTTAGGCTTTTTTAGGGCGTATTTTAAAATATGTGTTGAAAGGATTATTATTAAATGTGTGCGAGAATTAAATTATAATAATAGAAAAGCTTTAACGACTGCGGTTTCTCTTGATTCTAGCATACAAGACTCTGAAGGGTTAACTTATATTGATACTATTGAATCAAAATATCTTATTAATGAAATGGAAGAAAATTATCATTTTAAGAGCAAACAAGAAAAGTTTTGTGACATTTTATCTAAACTCAGTAAGGAAGAAAGAATGGTTGTTAAACTTAAAAAAGAAGGAAAAAGTTACAAAGAAATTGCTTCTTGTTTAGGAATTAATGAAAAAAGAGTAGACTATATACTTTATAAATTGAAGAAAAAACTAACAAATTGCTAAAAAAAAAGAATAAAAATTGACTATTATTTTTAGATGTGTTAGATTTTTATTGATAAGGTGGTTTATATGAGAAAAAAAGTTTTATTGGTATGCACAAAGTGTTTATCACGAAATTATACCACGACAATTAAGTCTTCTGATGATAAAAGACTTGAAGTAGTTAAGTTTTGTAAAAAATGTAATGAACATACTTTGCACAAGCAAAGTAAATAAGGAGGAATATAAATGTTTAAGGCAATAGGAAGATATTTTAGAGGAGTTGCTTATGAATCTACTAAAGTTAGATGGGCAAAACCTAAAGAAATCGTGGTTACAACTTTAAAAGTATTATTATATTTAGTATTTTTTGGTTTAGTATTTTATATTTTAAATGCTGTCATTATTGAATTGTTTAAGATGATAGGCTTAAGTATGTAGTGGGTGAAAATATGGAAGAAAACAGAATAAATGAAGAAATTTTAGAAGAAAAAGTTTCTAATGAAAAAAAATGGTATGTTGTAAATGCTTATTCAGGACACGAAAATAAAGTAAAAGACAATCTTATTAGAAGAATTGAAAGTATGAATATGCAAGATTACATTTTTAGAGTAATTGTTGCTGAACAAGAAATACCTGTTATGAAAGACGGAGTAAGTACTGGAAAAGTTAAAATGAAAAATACTTACCCTGGCTATGTTTTCATTGAAATGATAATGACTGATGAAGCTTGGTATGTAGTAAGAAATACTCCTGGAGTAACAGGATTCGTTGGTTCTTCTGGTAGAGGAGCTAAACCTTTCCCTTTACCTAAAGAACAAATTGAGCCTGTCTTAAAAAGAATGGGTATGGTTGAAGAAGATATGTTCTGTGGTTATCAAGCAGGCGATGATGTTAGAATTCTTAATGGTCCTTTGGCAGGAAGTCAAGGAACTGTTCAATCTATTGATATGACAAGAAAAATGGTTGTCGTAAGTGCTATTTTCTTTGGTAGAGAAACTCCTGTAGAAGTTGCTTTTACAGATATTGAGAAAATTTAAAATGGCAAATTAAAAGGATATGCGAGAGTGGCATATCCTTTTTGCTATCTATTCATTGGAGGCATAGGCCCAACAAGGTTCTTTTGGAATTCTTCTTGTTTCTTTAGGTATTCTTCTTGTTGGTTGTTGTTGAGTTGTTGGAATTCTTCAGGAGATAATTCTTTAAAGGCTTGTTTTTCTAAATCTTCCCTTAATTTAATGTTTGGATAAGGATCTTTATTATCTTTTAATTTTTCCATTTCTTCTTGATTTAAAGGTCGTTCCATAACATCTTTTTGAGGTTTACTTTGGGAGTTGTTTTCACTACTTCGTGCATCATTTTCCAAAGCATTAAGAACATCATCAATAGAATCAAGAGAAGAAGTTGCCACAAAGCTTTCTTGTTTTACTTCTTTTGGCATTTGAACTTTTTCAATTATTTCTGGGTCTACTTTTTCTGCTAATGGAGTAACTTCGATAGCTTTTTCTAAATCTTTTGATAAAGTTTTTAGGGCTTTTTTATCGTGTACTTCATTTGCTATTAATGGTGCTGCTTTTTCGATTGTTTGAGCAACTTTTAGACTGACTTTTTCTTTTACACTATGTTCAATCAAATCAGGATTACCGCTTACTTGATTTAAAATATCAGTGATTACTTTTTCGTCTTTTAAATTAGTAACTGTTTCCTTGATTTTTGGTGGCAGTCTATCAACAATGTTTTCTATAGTTGATTTAATAGTGATTTTGGCTTTAGTTGTACTTTCTAAATCTTTAAGATTAGTTGAAGGATTAGGGAAATCTTTGTAAGCTTCTTTTATAAGTCCGTCGGTAACTTTGTTTTTATCATCTTTTTTTAAGTTTTTAGTTGTTTGCTCTGCAATATTAACAAAAGCTTCTAAATAGGCAATGTTTTCAATTAATTGATCCATAATGTTAAGAATGTTATTGCCTTTTAAAATAATTGGAGCATATTCTTTTCCGTTTATTTGTAAACTTTGTATTTGAAAAACAAATCCTCCGTCTTTTTCTTTTTCCATAGTTATAACGCCATTTTTATTAAAAACGTTATGAGCTCCTAATTTAGTAAGTTCTTTATTTAAAATTGCCATTTTATTGTCGAGTAAAGCATTGAAGGCTAACTCCAAGGCTCTTAGTTGTTGATTTTTGTCAGAACCTTTAAACATTTCTTTGTAAAATTGGTCGACACTTGTTTTATTTATTTCCATTTCCATATAAATCAACTCCCTATGGTTTTAGTATAATCTAAATTAGATTATAAAAAAAGGACAAAACTTATTTTTGTTTGAAATCAATGTTTTTCAAATAGTTTTGCACAAGATAAAATAAATTAATAGATAAAAATTTCCAAAAAAGAATTATAAAAAAGAAAAGATAGACAAATTAATTGAGGCAGGGGTAAAATTTTAATGAACTATTATTGTTATAAATACAAAACAGGTTAACTTGTTTGGTAAAAAATCCACTATTGGAACAAATCGATTTATTATTTTTGCTTATTCAATAAATCGAAAACGGTAAATATTTAATTAGGAGGAATAAAAAATGAAAAAAGAAATAATTAAAATTCAATTAGATTTCATTCAGGGTCCAATTTGGATTAGTGATGTGGAAACTGGTCAACCAATTACAGGCATAGATATCATTGATAATGATGAAAAATTAAGAAAAATCAATTTTGAAATATCAAATTTATATAGTAGTTATTATGAATTTGATTCTCACAATCAAGCTTGCTGGTTTAATAAAGAACAAGAGAAGAAAGATAAAGAAAAAATGTTATCATTGCTAAAACAGTTAATTGACAGATTAAATGAAATTAACGATGGCTCATTTGTAGTTGAAGATTATGAAACTGAAAGAGTGAAAAAAATGTAGAATAAAAATAAAACTATATTGGATTTTATTTCAGCATTTGAATAATCAAAAGATACGACAAATTTTATTAAAAAAATAGAAAAGGAGAAAAATAAAAATGATTAAGGTTAAATTGATGAATGAGTTTATTCATGGCATATTATGGGTATGTGATGATGATGGTATTTCAACTAATTATGATTTAATTGACAATGATTTAGTGCTGATAGAACTTAATGAGGAAACAAGAAAACTATTTGATTCTTATTATGAATTTGATTCACACGATCAAGCTTGCTGGTTTAATAAAGAAAAAGAAAAGAAAGATAAAGAAAAAATGTTAGAATTAATTGAAAAAATAAAAAATAGATTATCTGAAATTAATGATGGTTCATTTATAGTTGAAGATTATGAAACTGAAAGAGTGAAAAAACTTTAGTGGTATAAACTAAAAAAATAGAAGTATAGTTTACAGTTAAAGACTATATTTCTTTTTTTCTTTTTAAAGTGTTTAAGTTTTGCACAACAAAATCCACTATTTTATAAAATTCTTGCAAATATTTTATATTTGTAATA
>CAYTZW010000001.1:0-80068 GCA_964442785.1 uncultured Erysipelotrichaceae bacterium | reverse complement strand
ACTATAAACTTCATAAATAAGAAATTTATTTTATTTTTTATTAGCAAAAATTATTTAAAAGTATCGTTTCCTTTTTTAAGTGCTGCATCAACCTTAGTAGCAGCATTAATAGCATCGCTTTTAGCGTGTGTATTTGAACCACTTATACCGTTAAGGTCAGTAGCTGCTTTCTTAACTTCTTGGATAACTTTATGTTCTTCTTCTCTTTTTTCAATACTTGTTTTCATTTCTGTTAATTCAGTAATTCTCTTTTCGTGTATTTCAGTTATTTCATTTATTTCTTTTTGTAGTTTTTGAATTTCAACTTGGTCAGTAGAATTTTCAATTTGTTTTCTTATTGTTTTAATTTCTTGTGTCATATTCGATTTTTCGTCTGAAATAGTTTTATCCATTGCTTTTTTAGCAGCATCGTATTTTCCTTTATCATAATCTTTATAATTACCATTAGCATCAACAGCTTGTAAATCAAATTGTCCAACAGCAGCGTGATTTACACTCCTTCCACCAGTTGTTTGTTCTAATTGTCCACTTGTATTAATATTATATGCTTTTTGATTAATATCGTCTGTTCCAGTTGCTAACTTATCTTCCCACGTTTTAACAGGATTTTTACTTTGGTCATTCATATATTCTTTCATACTATTTGGATTAGAAATTCTTTCTAATCTTTCTTTTTCTTTTACATCTTTTTCGTTTTTAGTAGCTTGATTTGCATTTTTAATATTTTCTCTTTCAGCCTTTATCCTTTCTAATTGTGCATCTGTTCTAAAAGCATCTAAAGTAGGAAGTCTACTAGCAACTGCTCCTCTTACGGCTCCACCAAATCCATTTTCTCTTACTGCCTCTATTCCTGTATTAATACCCTTTATTCCTTTTGTAAGTACATTTGCTGGTTTAGTTATTGCATTCTTTGCCATATTAAGACCTTTTCCTGCAGCTTTCATTGGAGCAGTAAATGCTTTTTTAGCAGTCTTAACAGAGTCCATTGCACCAGAGAAAGCACTTGCTCCATCGTTAATAGATATTTGACCACCTATAGCATCATTAATATAAGAACTTCCACCTTTAATTACTGAAAATCCTACTAATATAAACATTGCTTTAACAATAGAATTAGCAAAATATGCAAAATTATTATTTCCAGAGAACAACTCTAAATCAGAAACAACTTCGGTAATAAACATAAAGAAAATTACTAATCCTATTATGGTACCAAATACAGAAACAAATTCTTTAACAACAGAATCTTTCCATCTTTTCATTTTTCCGCCACCATCAATTACAGATTGAGAAATAGCAATAGGACCTAAAATGTATAAAATTACTAAATTGAACACCCTTTTAACTAATCCAAAAGCAATCATAAACAATGAATAAAAGGACATTCCAATTACGCCTAAGAAAATAAGCCAATTAAAATTATATGTTTCTGTTAAGGCAACGAAATCTTTAGCTTCCATAACTGACCAATGTGGTATAGGAGCTAATTCGATACCTTGAACTTTCATCCATTGAGGTTCTGTTAAACTTAATTCAAAAATAGTTTGCGATAAAGATGAAAGAGAATTAAAACTATCTATTTGCATTAAAGCAGACATTAAGCCTGATACAATTTCCACCGCAAAAATAAAAATTGGAGGTATAGCAATAAAATAAAGAAGTCCTGTAACTAACCTTTTAAAAATAGGAGCGTGAGATTTTGCACCTTCTTCACTAAAGAAATCTTGTTTAATAATTGAAATTACCGTTAAGAAAAACATTAAAACAATACAAACTAAACAAATTGAAAAATACAATGTTGCAATAGAATTACTACCTTTTGAACCTGTATTTGAAAAGAAGTTAGAAAGAATGTTTCCTCCCGTTCCACCTAAGTCTTTCAATCCTGCTAATTGAAAAATGATATCCATAAAAGTATCCATAAGATCAAATAAACCTTTTATTGCCCAAAAGAAACATAAAGCAACAAAATCTCCGATTGAACCTAATACTTCTTCCATATCAATAATACTTAAAAATGGTAAATTCATTATATAACCTCCTTTCATCTTAAAGAAATAAAGGGGAGAACCAAATAACAATATTCTATTCTCCCCATTAAATCACTATTTGATTTTAAAATTTTATTGATTACCACTATTACCACTGTCTTTAACTGAATTTGCAATCATATTGATAATAGCACCAGCACCCATATATAATACGACTACTAAAACAACACCAATAATCAAATACTTCAAAGCATTGATTTTCTCTTTTCTTTGTTGTTGGTCATCAGATGCTTGAACAATACCAACACCAATCATAACTCCTTTAATAACTAAGAATAATCCTAGTCCTGTTAAAATTAGTACTCTAACCCAACCTGAGAAGAAAAATTCATAAATAGTGTTAATTAATTTATCTGCATCATCTTCACTGGTTTTGTTTCCTTGTCCACTTACTGCAAGCATCATTCCTGCTTTCATTTGTAATCTAGTTAACATAATTATCCCTCCTATTATGTATGCATTATAACACTTCAAATAAACTTTTTTCAAGCATATTGTGTCATAATTGTCACACTAACCTTTCACAATTATATTTTAGATTAATCAAGATAAGAAAAAACAACTTTTTTCAAAAATTGTGGAGAAGTCTTTTTTTCAGTCAAAAAAAGACTCTTTCGAGCCTTAAAAAACGAATGCTATTAAGTTTGCTTTTGATTTATTTGATAAAGTTTTCATTATATTTTGTAATTTTAGTTTGGTAGTTTCTGGTAAGTTTGTAATTTTTCCATTTATACCGTCTTTTATTACATCTTCAACTTTTCTACCAAACACTTGCATATCAAAAATCATTGATTGATTATCTTGGTAGTTTGCTAATATTTGATTTAACAATTCTTCACTTTGCTCTTTAGTTCCTATGATTGGTTCAAATGTTGTTTCTAAATCTACTTTTATTAAATGTAAGGCACTTGCTTTGGCTTTTAGTTTTATTCCATATCTTCCCGCTTGTTTAGTTAATGTTGGTTTTTCAATGTAAACATCTTTGAAACTTGGTATTGCAAATCCATATCCTGTGGTATTGGCGTTTTCTAGTGCCACTGTTAGATTGCCATATTCATTTTTTGTTTTAGCATAATCTTGAACGATAGATAATAAAGTTGCTCTATCTTTTATTTCATATCCTAGTATTTCTTTTAAGACTTGGTCGTATAAAGTATCGTCTACATCTATTTTAACTTCTACTTTTCCACTACTAACATCTAAATCAATTACTTCAGCGTTTCTAATTTCTTCCGTTGTTTTCATTTTTTCTACTATTAAATCTACATCTTTTAGTTTAGTTACATTGTTCAAGGATTCTTGAACACTTTTGTTGATGTTTTTTTTCAACCAATGTGAATTATCTAATATGCTAAGCCAATCAATAAGGTTTAGATTTATTTCACTGACTGGGAATTCATATAATGCTTTTTTTAGTATTTCATTTGTTGCGTTTTCATTTAATTCTTCGATATTTAAAATCATAGCGTCTATATCGTATTTTTCTTTGATATATTTTTTAGTTTCTATTGCTTTTGGTCCTTCGGGCATTTTTGAGTTTATGATTACAATAAAAGGTTTGTTAATTTTTGTTAGTTCGTTGATGACTTCTTCTTCAGCATTTAAGTAATCATTTCTATCTATTTCAGTTACTGTTCCATCTGTTGTTACTACTATTCCTATTGTTGAATGGTCATTTATAACTTTACTTGTTCCTATTTTTGCAGCTTCATTAAAAGGTATTGCTTCCTCAAACCAAGGAGTTTTTATCATTCTAATACCTTCTTCATCTTTAAAACCTTTTGCTTGGTCAAAAACATATCCAACACAATCTACCATTCGAATATTAACAACAAAATCTTCACTAACTTTAACATTAACAGCATTGTTAGGTACAAATTTAGGTTCCGTTGTCATAATCGTTTTTCCACTTCCTGATTGTGGCAATTCATCTATGGCTCTTTTTTTATCTTGTTCATTATCAATATTTGGTAATATTGCTACTTCCATAAATTTTTTGATAAATGTTGATTTCCCTGTTCTAACTGGACCGACTACTCCAAAGTAGATATCTCCATTAGTTCTACCACCTATATTTTTTAACATTTCTTTAGTTTCCACTAAAAAGTCCCCCTTAGTATCATTAAAAAATATGTACTAGAGAGTTTATTTAGAACAAAAAAGAATAACTTTTTATCGTTATTCTTTTGTTTCGTTATCTTCTTTTGTTTCTTCTACTTCAGAAACTTCCGCAGTTATATATTGTTTACCAGTTTTTAAATATTGATAGTATAATTCTTGAGTAACTGTAACATAAGGAAGTACCCAAATAAGTGCTATTCCTAAAGTTACAACTGATAATAAATACCATAGAATAAAACTTAGGTTTAGAACTAAATATTCTGTTTTGTGTCCTTTCATTAAATTCCACGCTTTTTCAATAGCGTCCATTGTTTTTAATTTTGGTTCATCTGAAAGAACAAAATAAACATAAGATAATCCTAAAGCAACGATAATTCCTGGAACAATAAGCAATACAGCTCCTAAAACGATAAATAATGAAGTTAATAGATTAACTAAAAATAAGGTAAGTGTAAATGGGAAGTTTTCTTTTATTAAACTCCAAAGATTTTTGGTTTCTCCTTTTACAATTCCTCTTACATAAACAATATACGCTACTTGTAACAAAGGAAGAATAAATAAACTACAAATTGTTCCTATTCCTGTTAATGCTAGGACATAATTTATTACCGTTATCAATAGTTGTGGCCATAAAATATCCCAAACTCGTTTAAACGCTATATCTTTTGCTTCTTTTTTCAATGCTTTTCTATTAAACATAAAATCCGCCTCCATTAGTCATAATATTACTACTATATTGCCCAATTTACAACATTTTATCAAGATTTTTAGGTACTTTATCTTTTTTTATAGCATCTATTATTTTTTGTTCTTTTTCTGCACTAACAGGGGTATTAGCTAATTTTGAAACACTATTAATAAGGTTTCTTAATTCATTTTCATCACTTAAATCTTTATTTTGTAGTGTTTTAGCTAAAGCAATAATATCTTCTTTTTTTACATTTGTTTTTTTCTCTACTTTATCAAAAAAACGATTATTCAAAATAAAAACCTCCTACATCAATATATGCAGAAGATTTTATAAAGTTTAATTTTTTATTTTGTATTTGAATTTAATAGGAGAACCTTTAAAATCAAATGATTGTCTTAGTTTGTTTTCCATAAATCTTTCATAGGTAAAATGTAAGTATTTAGGATTATTAACAAACATCACAAACAAAGGTGGTTTTATAGATACCTGATTAGCATAAGAAACCTTGAAGAAACCTCCATTGAAAGAATTAGGTGGATTAACCATAATTGCATCGAGTAATACTTCATTTAGTATACTTGTTGGTATTCTCTTAGTGAAACTTTCGTAAGCTTCATCTATAGCATCTAAAAGGGTATTAATTCTTTGACCTTTTAAAGCTGATACAAAAACTATTGAAGCATAATCTAAGAACTTAAATTCTTCTTTCACTTTTTCTTCGTATTCTTTCATTGATTTTTCTGTTTTGGTAACCGTGTCCCATTTATTAACAACGATAACAATAGCTTTACCTGCTTCAATGGCATAGCCTACTACGTGTTTATCTTGTTCTTGAATACCTTTTTCAGCATCTATAAGAAGCAAACAAACATCACTTTTATCGATTGCACTTAAAGCTCTTAAAGCAGCGTATTTATCAATAGATTCATATATTTTTCCTCGTTTTTTAAGTCCTGCGGTATCAATAGCAATATATTTTTTCTCATTTCTTTCAAAAGGAGTATCTATAGCATCTCTTGTTGTTCCTTCAATATTAGAAACGATAACTCTTTCTTGTTTTAGAATAGCATTAACTAAACTAGATTTTCCAACATTTGGTCTTCCTATTAGAGAAAAACGAATAGTATCGTCTTCTTCTTCACTTTCTTCTTTTGGTAAATTCTCAATAATTTTATCTAATAAATCTCCAATTCCTACTCCGTGAACACCGGATACAGCGATTGGTTCTCCTAGTCCTAATGAGTAAAACTCATAGGTGTTATTTATTAAATGAGTGTCATCTATTTTATTGACTGCTAAAATAATAGGTTTGTTTGTTTTTCTTAAAAGTTTAACAATAAATTTATCATCATCGGTTACTCCAATTTGACCGTCTGTAAGATAAACAATGACATCTGCTTCTTCAACAGCTATTTCGGCTTGCATTCTAATTTGTTCTTGAAAAGGTTGGTCTTCTAATTCTATTCCCCCAGTATCAATAATGTTAAACTCTCTTGTTAACCACGTTGCTTTAGCGTACAAGCGGTCTCTAGTTACTCCAGGGGTATCGTAAACTATAGCAAGTCTTTCTCCGATGATACGATTAAAAATTGTTGATTTCCCAACATTTGGTCTTCCTATAATAGCTACTACTCCTCTTGACATATTATCACTACTTTCTTTTATATTATTTGGTCTATATATTTAGACATCATTTCGATTGTTTCATCTAATGTTAAATTAGTGTTATCAATGATAATTCTTTCAGGAACATTTCCCATATTTAAAATATCTCTCTTATCTCTAAATTCAACATCATCTTTAACAATTTTATACGATGTTTTAATTCCTTTACTTTGGTTTTGTTTTATTCTTCTTTCAATTCTAATGTTTTTATCCGCAATTATTAAAAACTTAATATCTGCTTGAGGTAAAATATTATTGCCAATATCTCTACCGTCAACAACTACTGAATTTCCTTTTGATATATTTCTAGTTAAAAAAGTTACATATTCTCTAACAATAGGTACATTACATATTCTATCTATTTGGTCTGTAACTTCTTGTTCTCTAATTTTTAAAGTTACATCTTTTCCATTTAGATAAATATTTCCGTCTTGCCATTTTAAATCAATATTATCTAATATTTTTTCAATATTATAATTAGGGTGATTAATTGTTTCTAAAGCAATAGCACGATAAAATGCACCTGTATCAATATGAAATAAATTGTATTTTTTTGCTAATCTTTTGGCTATAGTTCCCTTGCCACTAGCAACATATCCGTCAATAGCGATTAAAATATTTCTCATTTTATAAAGTTGCAATAAGAATAAGAATAATAGCAACTACTGCTAAGACAAGGATTATGCTTAATACTAATATTGCAGGATTATTCTCTTGATATTTTTCTTCTTTCTTAATATTTTTCATACGATCAAATTTAGTGGTTTTATCTAATTTTACACTTCTATCTAAAACTTCCTTAACCGAAATTTGTCTAGTTGCTTCTTCATCAATTTTTTTTGATTCTTTGACAAATCGTTTTTGATTTTTTTCTTTTTCCTCTGATGAAACATTATCCACTCTTTTAAATACGATAGTTCCTTTTAATTCTTTAGAAGGTCTTTTTTCCGTAACTTCATTTAAAACCTTAGCGGCTTTATTTTCATTTGTTTCTACCTTTTTCATTTCCATAGTAGAATAAATTTGTTCTTGTTCTCTTTTTAACTTTTCTGAAGGTTTTAATTCATTGTTTTTTTCATCTAAAAAATCTAAGTCTAAATCTTCTAAATTAATTTTCTTCTTTTTTGTTTCAGGTGAAACTGGTTTTTCTTTTTTTTCTTCTAAATTATTGTTTTCTTCTTCAATCGTATCTCTTAAATTTTGGTACTTATCTTTTCTTGTTGAAGCCACTTTAATCACTCTCCAAGGTTAAGTATAACATAAAATAATTAGAAGATTCACTATTTTTCCTTTTTATTTTTCTTTATTTGTGGTTATAATTATTTCATTAGGAGGAATTATAATGGCTAAAACAAAGGTTATCAAAGAAAATTGTATAGGTTGTGGAATGTGTACATCTATCTGTCCTGAAGTATTTGAATTTGATGACGATGGATTATCTTGTAATAAATTAGGAGATAATACTGAATTAGATTCATCAGTAGTTTCTGCAGTTAAAGAATCCGCAGATTCTTGTCCAGGACAAGCAATTATAGTAGAAGAATAAAAAAAGAGTATCTTTTAGATTTAACGTTTAAAAGATACTTTTTTTTATAACCCAAATATTAATAATGAAAGTATTATTGCAAAACTCATACCAATAACATCAGCAACAAGCCCTGCTTTTAAAGCGTGTCGCCATTTAGTTATTCCTATGCTACCAAAATAAAGACTTAAAACATAAATGGTCGTATCTGTACAACCAATTAAAGAAGATGCCATTCTACAAACGTTGGAATCAGCACCATTAATTTTACATATATCACAAACAATTCCCGTAGAAGCCGTACCCGATATAGGTCTAAATATAGTTAAAGGTATTATCTCTAACCATTCTTTTTTAAAGGAAAATGATTTTGACAAAAGTAAGGCAAAATCTTCAATTAAACCAGATGCTCTTAAAGTGGTAACTGCTGTTAACATTGCTATCATTGTAGGAAATATTTCGACAAATAATCCTATTCCTTCTTTACTTCCTTTTGTAAATAATTCAAATCCATTTTTTTTAGAAACTAAACAAGCACTTACTGATAAGATTACTAACCCTGGAACAACTAAATTCATAAGGTAATTAAACATGTCTTTTTTTCCTCATCAATCTTTCAATTACTAAACCTAATATTGTCGAACAAATAGAAGAAATCATACTTATTAAAAGGAAATCAAGAGGATTGGTAGAACCTAAAGCCTGTCTTATCGCTATCATTGTTGTAGGAAACAGTGTTACTCCTGCGGTATTTAATACTAAAAAAGTTATCATTTCATCACTAGCTTCTTCTTTATTTTCATTTAATTCTTGTAGTCTTTTCATTCCTTTAAGACCACTTGGAGTTGCTGCAAAACCAAGTCCTAACATATTAGCAGCAATATTGGTAGAAATACATTCTAAAGCTTCTTTATCTTTTAAATTAGGAGTAATAATTTTAAAAAGAAATTGTAATTTTTTTGCCAGCCACGCTATCACATTACATTCTTGCAATATTTTCATAATGCCACAATAAAAACACGAAGTTGTTACAATTACCAAACATAAATCAAAGGTTTCCTGTGGAAGTTGTAAAATAGAAGTGGATAAATCTTGTCCACGTCCCGTTAAAATACCATACAAACTAAATATTAAAATAAAAAATGACCACGTTTTCCCCATTATATTACTTCACATCTCCCTAAAATTATGGAACTTCTATTACTATGAATTAACATTTCTTTTTCTACTATATGAAAAATAATAAGCACATCTTCTTTTTCAAATGACGCATAAATATCATTAGAACATTTTATTTTATAATCGGCTATTAGATGTTCTCCTTTAGTAATTAATAAATATGTTTGATATTTTTCAAACCATTTTTGATATAAACTTTTATGAAAAGAAAAATCATTTCCACAATCTAAAGTTACCACAATAAGTTCGGTATCTTCTTTTTTAGCAACTGATACTAAAGTTCTTTTGGCTTTCTTGGTATAACCGGTTTTTCCACCAATAATGTACTCATATTGATTTAATAGTTTATTTTTGTTTATCCATATTCCGTGATTTGTACTCCTATAAACTTTTGTACTTGTGATATTACGAAATGTTTCTAATTTCATTGCATAAGCAGTTAATATAGCCATATCTAAACAAGAAGATATGTTTCCTTCATCATCAATATCTAAACCGCTTGGATTATTAAAAATAGTGTTTTTCATTCCTATTTCCTGAGCTTTTTTATTCATCAAAGAAACAAAAGAAGCAATATTTCCTGAAACTGCATAAGCAATAGTAATAGCACAATCATTACCACTTCTTAGCATTAATCCATACACTAATTCTTCAACTGAATTAACTTCTCCAACTTCTAAATAGACACTACTTCCAACACCTTTTTTTATTTCTTCAGGTGCAGCGATAAAATTTTCTAACATTCCACTTTCAATCGCTAAAACAGCAGTCATAATTTTAGAAATAGAGGCAACACTTCTATTATTTTGATAAGAAAATCCTTCTAAAACTTTATTAGTATTAGAATCATAGACAATATATGAATTATATAAATAAGAAACTTCATTATCTTTTTTTGTTTTTATTAAAGAAAAAATGGTTGTTAAAATGATTAGTATTTTCATAGTTTCACCTATAAAATCATATTAAAAAAAGATAGCAGTTATGCTATCTAATATGGAATGTTTTAAAAATACGTCAATAAATAATCTTAAATTTAAAATAAATATCAATATTTTATCAATTCCATTTTATTTTTTTGCATATATATGCATTTTTTTAAAATAGGATTTTCATAAAATTAAAAAAAGATAGCAATTACGCTATCTATTCTTCAACTTGTTCTATACTTCCGTATAGTTTTCCCTTCTCTGTTAATAAACATTTGAATTTATAATATTTTTCTATTCCGTTTTCGGTAACCTTAATATATTGTTTGTTGTAGTAGTCTAAATCTAATTTACCTATGATAAGAGCGATATATTCTTTACTATTTTCAACAATTCCTAAATATTTTTTAGCAAAGTTTTTTAGTTTCATACTTTTTTCCATATTTAGATTATTATCAAATACATTTACCATTCCTGTTTTATAATTCATTTCAAACAAGAATGTTTTTTTATCTCTATTAGCATAAGCATTTAATACTTTATTTATTTTCTTTGTTTTATAAAGCAATAAAATAACAAATGTTATTGTTAATCCCGTAATTAGAACTAACATTATAATTAAACCTACTTCTCCCGCAGTAGATTTAGTACTTGTTAAGACAACTACTAGAATAGCTATCCATAAAACAGCTATTAAACTGATAAATAAACTCTTTAACCAAGACTTCATTAGTTTCACCCCATCTATTTAGAAACTTCTAAAGCTTTAAGAATTCTTTGTAAATCTTCATCATTGGCAAAATATATTTTAATTTCACCAGTTTTGATTTTTACTCTTGTACCTGTTTGTTCTTTAAGTAACGCTGTTGCTTTTTCATAAACAGGATTCTTAGCTTTTTTAGATTTTACAGCACGGATTGTATTTTTCTTTTCATACAATCTAACCATACTTTCTACATCTCTAACTGAAAGACCTTTTTCAATTGCTGCGTGAGCAATTTCCATAGTTTCTTTATAACCAAGTCCTACAAGAGGTTTTACGTGCCCCATTGTTAGAACTCCGTTCATTACATATTCTTGAATAATATCGGGTAAAGTTAATAGTCTCATTGTATTAGCAATATAGGAACGGGATTTCCCTACTTTCTTTCCAACCTCCTCTTGAGTAAGTTTCATATACTCAATCATCGTTTGATAAGCTTTTGCTTCTTCAATAGGAGTTAAATCTTCTCTTTGAATATTTTCAACAAGAGCAATCTCCATCATTTCTTTGTCGTTAAACTTTGCAATTACTGCAGGAATTGAAGATAAACCTGCTAATTTAGAAGCTCTTAATCTTCTTTCTCCAGCAATTAATTGATATTTACTACTATCATTAGGGTTAACACGAACGAGAATTGGAGTAAAAACTCCGTGTTGTTTGATAGAACTAGCAAGTTCTTCAAGTTTGACTTCATCAAAAACTTTTCTAGGTTGATAAGGATTAGATTCTATGTCAATGATATTTAACATATATCTATCTGTTTCAGGAGTTTGAGTTTGTAATCTTTCCACTTGGTTGCCTAAACTATTATCATCTA
Organism: uncultured Erysipelotrichaceae bacterium; assembly: GCA_964442785.1. Lineage (GTDB taxonomy): Bacteria > Bacillota_I > Bacilli_A > RFN20 > DUOF01 > SIG223. Next base: position 68,327 of record CAYTZW010000001.1, on the reverse strand, counting down.
AAATAGCAGACAAGCCTTTTCCTAATTTTACTAATTTTTCACTATTATTTTTTACCACGTAAGATGACCTCCCTTGCCAAGTCAATGTAAGCTACTCCGCCTTTGGAGTTAACACTATATTCAACAATAGTTTTTCCTCTTGATGGAGCTTCAGCTAACTTAACTGAACGAGGGATTGAAGTTTGATAAACTTTCTCTTTAAAGAATTTTCTTATTTCTTGTGCTACTTCGTTAGAAAATCTTGTTCTAAAGTCAGCCATAGTTAATAATACGCCTTCGATTTCAAGGTCAGAATTCTTTGTTTGTTGCAACTTTCTAATTGTTGATAAAAGTTGAGCTAAACCTTCCATAGCGAAATATTCACATTGTAATGGAATTAAAACTGAATTAGCAGCTACTAAAGCATTAACATTCAATAATCCTAGTGAAGGTGGACAATCAATGATTACATAATCATAATTGTTTTCAACTCTTTCAAGTTGCTTTTTTAGTCTATCTTGTCTATCCTCAAAAGCAGAAGCCATTTCTAGATCAGCTCCAGCAAGTTCCATTGATGCTGGTAATATAGACATATTTCTTAAAGTTGTAGGTTTTATAACATTTTCGATGTTTTCTTGTCCTGTTAAAACGTGGTACAAGCTTACTTCTACTAATGCTGCGTCGCAACCTACTGCACGCGTTGCATTACCTTGAGGGTCCATATCGATTAACAATACTTTTCTACCTAAATAAGCTAAGGCTCCAGATAGGTTTACTGCAGTAGTTGTTTTTCCAACTCCACCCTTTTGGTTAGCGATTGCAATAATCTTTGCCATAATTAATTACTCACTCTCCTGAGTGTGATTTTAGCACGGGTATTTTTAATAATCAATATTTTTCCACAAAAAATTGCAAGTTAGTGATTAGAGTTGTTATTCTATGGGCATTTTTCATACTTTTTTTGTGTTCCATTTAATTGTTTCACAAAAGAAAAAGCAGAACTTATAGCACTGCTTTGCTCAAAATTTTCTTTCATTAACTCTTTTTTAAAGGACTTTGTTTAATTTTATTATACGCTCTTGGATACCTTGGATTAGTTTTTTCAGTTTTGATATAAAAGTAATTATGTCTTGATGACTTTTCTTCTGGTAATTCTATTTCTTGATGAGTGTACAAGTTCAAGTGTAATAATTCGGAAGCTTCTCTCGCTTCGTGATATTCTTCTTGTCCATTTGCTCCTTTTAAAGCTATAAAATGTCCTCCAATTTTTAAATATGGTGCGGATAATTCCATAAGGATATTTAATCTTGCAACCGCTCTAGCAGTTACTACATCAAATTCTTCACGATGATTTTTAATATAATTTTCTGCTCTATCAGCTACGATAGTAACATTTTTTAAATCTAAAACTTTGACAACTTCTTCAATAAATTTCATTTTCTTAGCAACCGAATCCATAACGGTTAAGTTCAAAGTAGGAAAAGCAATTTTCAAAGGAATTGAAGGAAAACCTGCTCCAGTTCCAATATCTAACATTTTTTTAGAAGTAAAATCATAATCAAAAGCCACTGTTAAAGAATCATAAAAATGTTTTTCATAAACTTTTTCTTCTTCGATAATGGTTGTTAAATTCATAACATCATTCCATTTTTTTAAAAGAGAATAATAATCTTGAAATTGTTTGATTTGAATTTCGTTTAAAATTATTCCTTTTTCTTTTAATTTAAGGACAAATTCATTAGGATTCATTAATTACTCTCCTTCTTTTTTTGAACTTTAAAATAGATTAATAAAATAGAAATATCAGCAGGATTAACTCCTGATATTCTACTTGCTTGTCCTATTGTTAAAGGTTTGAATTTTTTTAGTTTTTGCCTTGCTTCTAACGCTAAATTAGGAACAGCATCATAATCTAAATCTAAAGGAATTTTCATTTCTTCTAATTTACGAGAACTTTCCGCTTCTTTTAATTGTTTTAAGATATAACCTTCATATTTAATTTCTATTTCCGCTTCTTCAAAAACATCATCGTTGTAGTTATGTTCCTTATGGAAATATGATTTTAATAAATCCATAGTAATTGCAGGCCTTTTTAAAAGTTCAACTGCACTTACTCCTTTATCTATATCAGGATATCCTAATTCTTTAATTTTTTCATTAATAGGGTGGCGACAAGTAAATCTTTCTTCTTCTAATTCTTCTTTTAATTTTTTGATATTTTCCATTTTTTCTTCAAATTCTTGATATCTTTTTTCACTTATTAAACCATTTTCATAGCCGTATTTTAAAAGTCTTTGATCAGCATTGTCGTGTCTTAATAATAAACGATATTCAGACCTAGAAGTTAAAAGTCTATATGGTTCTTGAGTTCCTTTAGTTACTAAATCATCTATCATTAAACCAATATAAGCTTCATCTCTCCTTAAAATTAAAGGTTCTTTATTTAAAACTTTATTAGCAGCATTAATACCTGCAATAATACCTTGTCCTGCAGCTTCTTCATAACCACTTGTTCCGTTTATTTGTCCTGCACAAAATAAATTTTCAATCACTTTTGTTTCTAAACTAGGATAAAGTTGGGTAGGCACAACAGCATCATATTCTATTGCATAAGCATATTTAACAAATTTAGCTTTTTCAAATCCTGGTAAAGAATGAACCATTTTTTCTTGAACTTCTTTAGGCATTGAAGTAGAAAAACCTTGTAAATATATAGTATTCATTCTATTGGATTCTGGTTCTACAAAAAGTTGATGTCTTTCTTTATCAGAAAACCTAACTATTTTATCTTCTATAGAAGGACAATAACGAGGTCCTATTCCGGTTACTAAACCACTATACATTGCAGATTCTTGTAAATTATCTTGAATTATTTTATGAGTTTCTGGTTTGGTATGAATTAAATAACACATACATTGTTCTTCAACAGGTTTAAATTCTTTTGTTGTATAGGAAAAAGCTAGTTTTTGATTAGTTCCAGGTTGTTCTTCCATTTTTGAAAAATCAACACTATCCTTATCAATTCTTGGTGGTGTTCCTGTTTTTAATCTAAATATTTCTAAGCCATATTCTTTTAGTTTTGGAGATAATCCTTGAGCGGATTTTTGTTCTTCTGGTCCACTTATAGTTGCGGTATGTCCTACTAAAACAGTCGATTCAAGATAAGTACCTGTAGTTAAAATAACACATTTAGAATCAATTCTTCCGTGTTCTTTAGTAACAATACCTAAACATTTTTGATTTTCAACCACTAAATCAATAGTCATATCTTCCAAGACATCTAAGTTTTTTTGTTCCTTAATAACTTTTTGCATATATTCTTTATAATCTAACTTGTCTATTTGAGCCCTTAAACATTGAACCCCTGGTCCTTTGGAACTATTTAACATTTTCATTTGAAGATATGTTTTATCTGTGGTAATCGCCATTTGACCACCTAAAGCATCTATTTCCCTAACAACAACACCTTTAGCAGGTCCTCCGATTGAAGGATTACAAGGAGCACTACCAACATTAGAAAAATCAAGCGTAACTAAAAGAGTGCTAAGACCTTTTCTAGCACTACTTAAGCAAGCTTCAATACCTGCGTGTCCTCCTCCAACTACTATTATGTCATATTTCATTATTAACACCTTATTTTCTACTTATTTTTTCATCTAAATAAGCAACTTCTTTTTCAAAATCAAGTCTAGCAAATAAAGCTTCTTTCTTTTCTACTTTATTAGAAGTTACTCTATCTTCTCTTAAACTTTCATAACTTTGATTATCCTCATTTACTCCTAATTGTTCAAACATTTTATCAGGAATTTCAATAAAGAAAGCTTTAAATAAAATAGCAATTTTTCTTAAAGTTTCAATTAAGTTATGAATACAATTTTCAAGTTCTCCCTTTCTATTTTCATCTTTTGCTAAAACCCAAGGTTCTTTTTCATCAATATATTTATTAGCAACATCGCCTATTTCAAAAATAGTAGAGATACCTTCCGTTAATTTTATTTTATCCATATTTGTTTCAAATTTATTTAATAAAACATTTACTTTTTCTATAAAAGTTTTATCAACATTGTTTAAAGATTTTTCATTTAAAGAAGGAACAACTCCTTCAAAATATTTAGTACACATTGCTACACTTCTACTTAATAAATTTCCAATGTTATTTACTAAATCTGTATTGACATTTTCTACAAACATCTCAGGAGTAAATGTACCGTCTTGTCCAAATGGGATAACTTTTACAAGATAATACCTTAAAGCATCTACTCCATATTTATCTATGATGTACTCTGGGTAAACAACATTTCCAACTGACTTACTCATTTTACCACTTTTCATTAATACCCAGCCGTGAGAATATATTTGAGTTGGTAATCTTAGACCTAATTGTTTTAACATAATAGGCCAATAAATTGTGTGAAATCTAACAATTTCTTTACTCATTAAATGGAGTACTTCACAATCAGGATTTTGCCAAAATTCTTGGAATTTAGAATCATCTTCACTGTCATATCCTAAAGCAGTTATATAGTTAGTCAAAGCATCAATCCAAACATATATTACGTGTTTTGGGTCTTCTTTAACAGGAATTCCCCATTTTATAGTAGAACGAGAAACACATAAATCATTTAATCCTGGTAATAAAAAGTTATTTAACATTTCGTTAGTTCTTGCTTCTGGATAAATAAAAGAAGGATTTTCTTTATAATAATTAATCAACCAAGGAGCGTATTTATTCATCTTAAAGAAATAAGCTTCTTCTTCTTTAACTTCAGTATGCTTGCCACAATCAGGACAAGTGTGTTCTTCTCCAACTTGAGTGTCTGTCCAATAAGACTCACAACTTCGACAATAATTGCCCATATAAGAACCTTTATAAATATCGCCTTGTGCTAAAAATTTAGAAAATATTTTTTGAGCGATTTTCTCGTGTCTTTCTTCTGTTGTTCTTATAAAATCATCATATTCAATTCCTAGTCTTTTCCATAACTTTTTAGTATTCTCGACAATTTCATCAACAAATTCAATCGGAGTTTTTCCAGCTTCTTTAGCTTTTACTTCAATTTTTTCACCGTGTTCATCAGTACCTGTTAAAAAGAAAACATCATATCCTTTTAACTTTTTATATCTTTTAATACAATCCGCAATTACCGTAGTATACGTATTTCCAATATGCAATCTTCCACTTGGATAATAAATAGGAGTTGTTACATAAAACTTCTTTGCCATAATTTCACCTCTTGTTTTTGATATTTTATCACTTTTATTATAAATAAGCACGAAAAAAGAGCAAAATGTTGCTCTTATTCAAAGTAAAATAAATCTTCAAATTGACAATCTAAGGCTACACACAATAAAAGTGCCAGTTTTGCAGAAGGATTAAAAAGACCTTTTTCAATAGCAATTATAGTTTGTCTTGTAGTACTAACCATTTTAGCAAGTTCTTCTTGTGATATCTTTTTTTCGGTCCTTTTCTCTCTTAAATGATTTTTTAATATTAATTCTTTATTCATCTATAAACACCTTAAAATGTAAAATATTAACATAATAATTGCTGCTAAGCTGTGTAAAAAAGCTCCTATTAAAACTCCTTTTGGTCTTTTAGCAATAAAGTATTGTAAAAAATAGAAAACACTCGCCCACACATAACAAACAGTTGCTAGTGCATAAATCGCGGAATAATGCTTTTGTAATCCTTCAACTATCATAAAGATTATCGCTACTGTTGCCGCACTAATAACTGCTATCCAATTACTTTTATTAATCTTACTTTGTTCCATTTCTCCTATTGGATTTTTTTTGCTGTTTCTTTGTAAAATTTCTTCTTTTTCCATAATAGCCTCCTATGTAAAGTTTTATTTACATTTTCATTATACTATGGTTCTGTTTATATGTAAAGTATTGTTTACAAAAAAAAGAAACACCAAAGTAGTGTTTCCCTTTATTGTTCAGTTTTTCAATTTTTATAAAAGAGATATTAAAAACCAAACGCAATCAAAAGCAGAAATAATAATTCCTGCAGTTGCTAAACCTTTTTTCTTTTTTTGTTTTAAACCAAGAATAGAAAAGATTAAGCCTAAAATTCCAAATACTGCTGGTAAAATTAATAATCCAATTAAAGATAAAACAAATCCTGTAACCGCCATAATTTCACTTCTCCTTTGCTAAAAATTATACCTTATCATTAACTTTTTGTAAATGATAGTTTATTATAAATAACTATTTCTTGATGAAATAATCATACAATTCATTTTTATTTACATTTTTTAATTTTGCCATAAATTGACACGCTTCTTTTAATTTATAATTATGATTTAATAAATCTTGAGTAAGTTCAATAATTGAATTATCAATTTCACTTTTTTCTTCTTTTTTACCCGAAATAATTAAAACACATTCTCCCTTTAATTCTAAATCAGTTTCCATTAATTCTTCCACATTTCCTCGAATAAATTCTTCATATTGTTTTGTTATTTCTCTGGCAATGACAATATTTCTATTTCCTAAAATGTGATAAATACATTTAATTGTATCTTTTATTCTATTAGCGGCTTCATAAAAAATTAATGTTTCTTGATAATTTTTTAAGTTTTCTAATTCTTTATTTTTTATTGTTTCTTTAGCATCTAAAAAACCATAAAAACAAAAATGATTAGTATCTAACCCTGAACAAACAAGAGCAGGAAGTAAAGCATTCGACCCATTCACACAAGAAACATTATAATTTTGAGCAATAACTTCTTTGACTAAAATATTTCCAGGATCAGAAATTGAAGGATAACCTGCATCACTAACAAGAGCGATATTTTGTCCTTTTTTCAAATGCTCGATAACTTTTTCACACATTTGTTTTTCATTAAATTTATGATAGGAAACTAAATTATTTTTTATAGCAAACTTATCTAATAAACTTTTAGTAGTTCTCGTATCTTCACATAAAATAGTGTCCACTGATTTTAATATTTCGATAGCTCTTGGAGATAACTCTTGTAAATTTCCAATAGGAGTTGCCACTAAATAAAGAATTTGTTTATTATTTTTAAACGTTTGTTGTTTAATCATTTTTTAAATTCCTCAATTCTTCTAAAGTTATAACTTCTACTTCATTATCTTCATTAGTTAGTTTAACTTGTTCAGATATGTAATTAATGCTATCTATTTTAAACATTTTTCCTTTATATTTTAGTTTAAAGCCTACTTTTGGTATTCCTTGTTTAGCCACACTATATTGTCCGTCTTCATATTTTAAACAGCACAATAGTTTCCCACATTGTCCTGATATTTTAGCGATATTCAATGATAACATTTGATTTTTAGCCATATTAATAGAAATACCGTCAAATTCCTTTAAAAAGGTTGAACAGCAAAGTGGTAAACCACAAACACCTATTCCACCAATTAAAGCAGACCTATCACGAGTTCCAATTTGTCTTAATTCGATACGACATTTTAAAATGGCTGCTAAGTCTTTTAATAAATTTCTAAAATCCACTCTTTCTTCAGAAACATAAGAAATTAAAACTTTTGTTTGGTCTAATGTATATCTAATATCAACTACTTTCATAGGAAGTTGTGAATTTGCAATAGCGACATCTACATCTTTTTGGACTTTCTTTTGCAATTCTAAATTAGTTTCATATTGATTAATATCTTCATTTGTCGCTAATCTAATTATTTTTCGAACATTTTCATCACTAGTAATGATTTCTTTAGTAACTTTTTTTCGATTTATTTTTCCTATTTCAAGCCCAAAAGAAGTTTCCACCACTACAGTTTGACCTTCTTTTAAATCTTCTATTTCACTTAAGTAATAAAGATTTTTTTCTTTAGGATTATTAATATCGACACCATAGAAAATTCCTTGTAACGAATACTTATTTTCTTCCATAGTTACCCTCCTGACTTATTTGATATAACATTTTGTCAATGATTAGAGTAGCATTGGCTTTTCTTTCGATTGCTTCCTTTGCCTCAATTACATATTTCAAAATATTTTCTTTATTTTTCCACTTCATTGAACATTTTTGTAACATATTAATTTGTTCTTCAAAATGAATTTTCTTTCCATTTTCACAATAAAACAAATCTTTTACAAAAAGATCCATTAAAGATAAAAACATTTTAACACCCATTTTAGAGTTACTCAACTCTTTCATCATATTAACTTGATAATAATAATTCAAATCCATTCCTTCGAATAAGTAATTATTTATCATTTCAAGAAATAAATCTTTTGTTTGGTAATAATTGCTTTCTTCGATATTTTCTTCAATTTCTTTTTTATTGGTGTATAAAGATGATAATAAATTACAATCTTCTTTGCTAAAACCACTTTCAAGCAATTCTTTAATCAAATTTTCTTTAGGCATATTGTTAATTCTAATAACTTGACAACGTGAAATAATAGTGGGCAACAAACCATTGATATTATTGGTAGTAATTATGGCATAAGTATTTTCCGTTGGTTCTTCTAAAAATTTTAAAAGACTATTAACTGCAGAAGCAGTAGCACAATTTTCTAATAAATTTATGATATAAATTTTTATACCTTTTTCTTCAATAGAACTTTTGTTAAATCTTTTTTGAATGTTATCAATATCATCTTTTTTTATACTATCTTTAGAACCGTCAACAATAATTAAATCTGCGTAATTACCATTTTCAATTCTTAAGCAATCGGTACAATTATCACACGCTAAAACATCATTTTCACAAACAAGCGATTTAGCAATAAACATTGCAAAGTCAAAAACAGGAGTTCCAACATCTCCTGAAAGCAAAAAAGCTTGTGAAACTTTATTTTCCTTGAAAGCATTATAAACAACTCTATAGGCTACTTTTTGATGTTCTTGCAGATTTTCTTTACTAATCATTTTTAGTCATCTCAATTTTCTTTTTTATAATTGTGTATACTTCATCTGCAATTTCTTGAACACTTCTACTAGCATCGATAATTACTATTCTTTCAGGAAACATTTTAGCAACTTCTAAATAAGCTTCTCTTATTTTTTGATGATACTCAATACTTTTTAAATCTAACCTATTTACCTCTCTATCTTTATTGCTAGAAATTCTTTTTTGAGCTTCTTTTGGATCTAAATCAAACAATAAAGTTAAATCTGGAACTATTCCTTTAGTTGCTATCATATTAAGTTCATAAACATTCTTGATACCATACCCGTGAATAATTCCTTGATATACTAAATTACTATCAAAAAAGCGATCACTTATAACAATTTTACCTTCCTTACAAGCAGGAACAATCACTTCTTCAATATGTTGAGCCCTATCAGCAGCAAAAAGCATTGTTTCACACATTCCAGTGATACCAGTATTTTCCTTATCTAAAATAACATTCCTTATTTGATTTCCAATCTTAGTTCCACCTGGTTCTCTAGTTCTCGCAATGTCAAAATTTTCTTTTTCTAAACGTTCAACAACTTTATTCATAACAGTTGTTTTTCCAGTGCCGTCTCCACCTTCTATAGTAATAAACAAACTCATCATATCACCCTTAATAATTATAACATTTAAGGGGCTGATTTACTATAAAAAGACAAACTTTTTACTTTGTTAAAGTAAATAAAATATAAACTAAAAAAAGGATAATTCCTATTTTTCCTAAATAGCCACAAAGAAAAGCTAATATTAAAGACGTAGAAATAAAGATTTCAAAAAAAGAAAACAAATACTTTAATCCAATTAAAACAAAAAAAACTGCTAAGAATTTTTTTATCTTATGATATATCTTCATAATTAACTTTATTCATAACAGTTTTTATTTATACTTTTTTCTACTTTCCATTGCTCTAATTAAAGTGAAGTCATCAGCATAATCTAATTGAGCTCCCATTGGAATACCATAGCCAATACGAGTAACGGTAACATCATATTTACTTAATAATTTATTGAGAAATAAAGCCGTTGTTTCTCCGTCAATACTGGTGCTATTTGCCAAGATAATTTCTTTTGTTTCTTCATTAATTCTGCTTTCTAATGATTTTAAATTCAAATCATCAGGCATTATTCCTTTACTAGGAGAAATTGAGCCACCTAACACGTGATATAATCCTTGATACTCTTTAGTTCTTTCTAAAGCAAAAACATCTTTGACATTTTCAACAACACATATTTTACTTCTATCTCTAGTTAAATCTTGGCATATTTCACATTTGTCATTTTCACAAATCATACCACATTCAGAGCAAATTTTAATATTTTCAATTACACCTTTTATGCTGTCTAATAAATTTACTTGAGCTTCTTTATCTAATTCTAAAACTTGAAAAGCTATCTTTTCAGCGGATTTTCTCCCTACTCCTGGTATTTTTTTGAAAGAATCAATTAATTTTTCTAAACTAACTGGTAATTCCATATTAATAAAGACCTGGAATATTCATTCCGCCACTTGCTTTTGAAAGAATTTTTTCCATTTCTGCATCAATGTTCTTAATAGCGTCATTCAAAGCAACTTTCAACATATCTTCAAGCATTTCTTTATCATCAGGATCAATTAAATCTTTATCAATATTGATACTAACAATTTCTTTATTTCCTTTAATAACTAAAGTTAAGGCATCTCCATTGCTAGAGAAAGTCAACTCTTTTTGCTCAAATTCTTTTTTTGCTTTTTCAAGTTCTTTTTGCATTTTTTGTGCTTGTTGCATAATCATATTAATATTCATTTTTATCTCTCCTTATTTATATTTTTCCTGTACTTCCAAAGCCACCAGAACGTTGGTCATTACTATTATCATCATCTACTTTATAATATTTCATTATAATTCCTTGAACAATTCTATCATTAGCTTTAAAGTTCATATCAACTGCAACTTTAAATTTAACTGCTATATCACCTTCATTATCAGGATTATTATAATAATCAGCGTCAATTACTCCTATTGTATTAGAAAGTTCAAAACCATATTTAGTTCCTAAACTACTTCTTGGAGCTAAAATAAGAACCTTGTCATCATCAATTTCGCACTTTATTCCTGTTGGTAAAAAAGATGTTGTTTGATTTGCTTTTACTTCTAAATCATAAGGCAATCTAAAATCATATCCTGCAGAACTTTTAGTTCCTCTTGTTGGTAAAATGATAGATTGATAAATTTCTTCAATCTTTTTTTCATCATAATTCATACCAGCTTTTAATAAATCTTTCTTAAATTGTTCATAACTAACTTTTTCAAATTTCATTTTTTATTCCTCCACTGTAACAAAATCGCCAAAAATTTTCTTTCCATAATCTAAAGCTTGATCATTTTGAGCATCATTATATTTTATATTAATAGGTTCAACAACAATTTTTTGAGCTTCTGGTAATTTATGTGCTGACCTAAGTTTTAAATACTCATCTTTATAAAATAAAAACTTCTTTTTAGTTAAAGGATAATATTCAATTTCTTTATTATAGAGATTTTTAAAAAAATCTCTAATTAGTACCTTATTTTTTACATTTTCTAAAATAGAAACATCAACATCACTTTCACAAGCTAATAAAACAGCATTATTACAAGCTGCTACTGGAGTAGTACCCATTAAAAGACCAATAATAACTCCATACTTAGGATTGCCCGTAAATCCTGATAAAACAGTCCATTTACTTTTAATCTCCACAATAGAGTCTTTGGTAGCTTGAACCATAACATTATAAATATCTTCGTCTTTAGTAATTATTTTATCATTTTCTCTATAATAGCCTTCCGGTAAAATATTTTCTGTTGTTTCACGTGAAACATTTTCTTCTTTGATTTCATCTTTTATTTCTTCCTTAATTTCTATTTTTTCTTCTTTACGTTCAAAATCACTTTTTGTTACAACAGGTTCTGTTTCTACTTTAAAAGACAAAGATGTAGGTTGAACAATAGGTTTAGTTTCAGTAAGAACAACTGCTTTTTTTTCTTTTTTAGAATAAGAACATAATTTCAAAATTGCCAATTCAAAGAAAGCACGAATGTTATTAGATTTTTTATAATTTGATAAAGATTCTAGTAGAACATCTATCATAGGATACAAACTTTCTTTTTCAACTAAATCATTCAAATCAGAAGCTTGTTCTAACGTTAATATTTTCAACAACTTTTCATTATGAGTACTTGATATAACAATTAATTCTTTCAATAAATCTATTAAAGAAGAAGTTAACTTAACTAAATCAATACCATTTCTTTCAAATGTATCAATTTGATTTAAAACTTCCATAACATCATTATTGAATATTTTTTCTAGGAAAGATATTTTTTCGCTATTAGAAGTAATTCCATAGATATCTTTAATATGTTGAACAGTAATGTTATCTACTGCGTAAGCAATAGTTTGGTCAAGAATAGACAACGCATCTCGAACACCACCTTCTGCTAATTCAGCGATAGCATCAATTACTCCTTCTTCATATTTTTTATTTTCTTTTTCTAATATTTCTTTTAATTTCGTTTTCAAATCTATTGTACTTACTTTTGTAAAATCAAATCTTTGACATCTCGACAAAATAGTAGGTAAGACCTTATTAACCTCTGTCGTTGCTAAAACAAATATTACGTGAGCAGGAGGTTCTTCTAAAGTTTTCAAAAGAGCATTGAATGCACTAGTAGACATCATATGTACTTCATCAATAATGTAAATTTTATATTTTCCTCTAGCAGGAGCATATTTTACTTTTTCAATTATTTCACGAACATCATCAACTCCAGTATTACTAGCAGCATCTATTTCAATAACATCTGGGTGTGAGCCTTCTGTTATTTCCTTACAACTTTCACATTCATTACAAGGTTTAATATCATCACTCTCACAATTAACTGCTTTTGCAAGTAACTTAGCCATTGTGGTTTTACCAGTTCCTCTTGGACCATTGAATAAATATGCGTGCGATATTGTTCCTTCTTTTATTTGATTTTTAATAGTTTGTAAAATGTATTTTTGTCCTATCACTTCATCAAAAGATTGAGGACGATAAGTTCTATACAAAGCTTTATATGCCATAGCTTTCACCTCTTGAATATTATACATTATTTTTTTGTATTTAACCATATAAAATAGTATTATATATTTCTTTTTTATAAAATATTTAATAATTTACAATTATTAAAAAATCATATCTTTTCAATAAATAGGATTTTTGCTTAATCATTTTTTCTTTTTTCTTTAAAAAACTTTTTTAAAATTTCAGAACTTTCCTTATGTTCTAAACATTCTGCTTTAGGATAGAAATTTAAACCTTTGATTTCTCTAATATCCATTAAGCCACCTAAAGCACCACTTTTATTATCTTCACAACCATAATAAACTTTTGATATTCTATTTTGAATTATTAATCCTGCACACATTAAACAAGGCTCTAAAGTTACATATAATTCACATTCTGACAATCTCCACGATTTAAGTTTTTTACAAGCTTTATTGATTGCTACTATTTCTGCGTGATATAAAGAATTGTTTTTTCTTTCTTTTTTATTATAACCTTTGGAAATAATTTTGTTTTTATAGACTACAATAGCCCCGACTGGTACTTCATTATGCTTATAAGCTTTTTTTGCTTGATTATATGCTTCATTTATATATTCTAATTGTTTCACGTGAAACACACCTTTCTAATAAAAAGGCTACCGCACACAGCGATTACACTTATGGCTGCTTTCTCCCGAATCTGACCAGGTTCATGTTCTACTATTGCGATAGCACTATTATTATATGTTATTAAATAAAATTTTACAACTTTATTTTTATTTTTTTATTTTTGATAATTATTATTTTTAATCATCATCAACTTAAATAATCATAGATTATTTAAAGCAATAAAAAAATAAGCTTTTCTGACTTATTTTCTTTTTTCTATTTTTTTTAATCCACCCATATAAGATTGTAATGCTGTTGGTATATTTATACTTCCGTCTTCATTTAAGTTGTTTTCAAGAAAAGCAATTAATCCTCTTGGTGTTGCTAATACAGTGTTGTTTAAAGTGTGAACTAAGTAATTTCCTTTTTCGCCTTTTGTTCTAATTGAAAGTCTTCTAGCTTGAGCATCTCCTAATGTTGAACAAGAACCAACTTCAAAATATTTTTGTTGTCTTGGACTCCAAGCTTCTACATCACAACTTTTTACTTTCAAATCTGCTAAATCACCACTACAACATTCTAATGTTCTAACAGGGATATCTAAACTTCTAAAGAATTCTACGGTATAACTCCACATTTTATTATACCAGTCCATACTTTCTTCTGGTTTACATAAAACTATCATTTCTTGTTTTTCAAATTGATGTACTCTGTAAATTCCTCTTTCTTCAATTCCGTGTGCTCCTACTTCTTTTCTGAAACAAGGTGAATATGAAGTTAGTTTGATAGGTAATTCACTTTCTTTTACTATTTGGTCTTTAAATCTTCCTATCATTGAGTGTTCACTAGTACCAATTAAATATAAATCTTCATTTTCAATTTTATACATCATATTTTCCATTTCAGCAAAACTCATAACTCCATTTACAACATCTCCTCTAATCATAAATGGAGGAATACAATATTCAAAACCTCTATTAATCATAAAATCTCTTGCATAACTTAACATTGCTGAATGTAATCTTGCTATTTCTCCTATTAAATAATAAAAGCCATATCCACTTGTTCTGCCTGATGATTCTTTATCTAAACCATTGAAAGAAGCTATTATGTCTGCGTGATGTGGAATTTCAAAATTTGGTACAACTGGTTCTCCATATTTTTTAATTTCTACATTTTCACTATCATCTTTTCCAATAGGAACTGATGCATCAATAATATTAGGTATCACTAGCATTATTTTTCTAATTTCTTGGTCTAATTCTTCTTCATCTTTTTCAATATTAATTAATCTTTCATTTATTTCGACAACTCTTTTTTTAGCATTATTTGCTTCTTCTATTTGTTTTTTACTCATTAAGACACCAATGTTTTTACTGGTACTATTTCTTTCTGACCTCAAGTCATCTCCTTCTTTTTTTAGAAGTCTTACCTTTTGGTCTAATTCAATTACTTTGTCTACTAATGGTAATTTTTCGTCCTGAAATTTTTTCTTTATATTTTCTTTAACAATGTCAGGATTTTCTCTTATTAATTTTATATCTAACATATTTCCTCCTAAATGTTTCACGTGAAACTATAGTATTTACTACTATGATATATCATAGTAGTAAAAACTTCATTTTTTATTCTTCTGTGGTTTCTTGAACATTTGTTTCTTCAACTAATTGTTCGTTGTTTTCTTCTTCTATTTCTTTTTCAACTATTTCAATAGAAGCAACTTTTTGGTCTTCATTTAATTTAATTAATCGTACCCCTTGAGTACTTCTACTAGATACTTTCATATCATCTAATGATATTCTAATGATAATTCCTTTATTAGTTACTATCATTAAATCTTCATCACCTTTTACTGCTTTTGTACCTATTAAATTACCATTTTTCTCTGTGGTTTCTATCGTTCTTACTCCACGTCCACCTCTTAAAGATAAACGATAATCAGTGATTTTTGACATTTTTCCATAACCTTTATCAGTTACAGATAATAAGTATTCTCCTTCACTTGATGTAGCAGCACCTACTACTACACCACCTACAGTTTCTATACCTTTTACTCCCATAGCGGTTCTACCCATTACTCTAATATCATTTTCATTAAATCTAACTACTTTTCCAGTGGAACAAGCAATTAATATTTCTTCATTTCCGTTTGTTTTCTTGACTGCAAACAATTCATCATTTTCTTTTAAAGTTACCGCTATTTTTCCACTTTGTCTAATTCTAACAAATTCTTCTAGTGGTACTCTTTTAACTATTCCTTCTAATGTTATAAAGGTTAAGTTTTGATTTTCATTGTACTCATCTAAACTTATCATTGCTCTTACTTTTTCATTTTTATCCATATTTAGTAAGTTAATAGCAGGTATTCCTTTTGCTTGTCTACTATATTCTGGAACTTGATGTCCTCTTAAACGATATACTTTTCCAACGTTAGTAAAGAATAAAATATCAGTATGAGTTTTTGTTGTAAGTAGCAAATCAACAACATCTTCTTCATTAGTAGTCATTCCTTTTATTCCTTTTCCGCCTCGATTTTGAGTTTTGTAAGTATCGGTACTAACTCTTTTAATATATCCATTTGACGTTAAGGTTATTGTTATTTTTTCTTCTGGTATTAAATCTTCATCATCTATATCATAACTTTCATTAGATATTTCTGTTCTACGTGGATCAGAATATTTTTCTTTTATTTCTAATAGTTCATTTTTGATGTGTTCTAAGATTAAATTACGATCTGCTAGTATTGTTTCTAATTCTGTTATTTGCTCTGTTATTTGGGCTAATTCTTCGTGAATTTTATCTCTTTGAATACCTGATAATCTTTGAAGTCTCATTTCCAAAATAGCTTTACTTTGTTTTTCTGATAATCCAAATGTTTCTTGTAATTCTTTTTGACCATTATCAGCTTCTCTACTGTTTCTAATAACATTAATAATAGCATCAATGTTATCAACTGCTATTTTTAATCCTTCTAAAATATGTTTTCTATCAGTTAATATTTTTAAATCAAATCTTGTTCTTCTAACAAATACTTCTTCTTGGAATTCTAAATATAATTTTATTAAATCAACAAGAGGTAAAATCTTTGGTTCTCCATTTACTATTGCTAAAGTATTAATTCCATAACTTATTTGTAATTGAGTTAATTTGAATAATTGATTTAAAATTACTTCAGGAACAATATCTTTTCTAAGTTCAATAACAATTCTTATTCCTTCTCTACTTGATTCATCTCTTAAAGCAGTTATTCCTTCAATTACTTTTTCTCTTACTAAATTTCCTATTTTTTCAACTAATGCTGATTTGTTAACTTGATATGGTATTTCAGTTACGATTATTCTTTTTTTGCCGTGTTCCATTTCTTCTATTTCAGTTTTAGAACGTAGAACAATACTTCCATTTCCAGTTTCATAAGCTTTCTTAATTCCTGATTTTCCTAAAATAATTGCTCCTGTTGGAAAATCTGGTCCATATAAATAGTTATTAATAATATCTACTGCTGTGATATCAGGATTTTCCATAATTGCTAATATAGCATCAATAACTTCTCCTAAATTGTGAGGTGGTATGTTTGTTGCCATTCCAACTGCAATTCCTGTACTTCCATTAACTAAAATGTTAGGTATTTTCGAAGGAAGAACGGTTGGTTCTTTTTCTTCTCCGTCATAGTTATCCATAAAGTCTACAGTATCTTTATTAATGTCTTTTACCATTTCTGAAGCAATTTTTGTTAGTCTTGCTTCTGTATAACGCATTGCGGCAGCTCCGTCCCCGTCAATATTACCAAAGTTACCATGTCCGTCTACCATTGGATATCTACTTGAAAAATCTTGTGCTAATCTTACTAAAGCATCGTATATTGCAGAGTCTCCGTGAGGGTGATATTTTCCCATTACATCTCCTACAATACGAGCACATTTTTTGTATGGCTTATCATATTGCATTCCTTGGTCATTCATTGAAAATAATATTCTTCTATGTACTGGTTTTAATCCGTCTCTTACATCTGGAAGTGCTCTTGCAACGATAACTGACATTGCATAAGCTAAGAAGGAATTTCTAACCTCATTAGAAATATTAACTAAAGTTGCTTCTTCGTGTGGTTTTATAAATAATTCATCATCTTTATTTGTTGCCATTTTCTATTCCTCCTTATATGTCTAAATTCTCAACAAATTTAGCATTTGCTAAGATAAAGTTTCTTCTAGGTTCTACTTTTTCTCCCATTAACATATCAAAAGCTAAATCAGCATCAACTGCATCTTCAACGGTTATTTTTAGTAATACCCTATTTTCTGGGTTCATTGTAGTTTCCCATAATTGATCAGCATTCATTTCTCCTAAACCTTTATATCTTTGAATGCTTAATTTTGTATTTGGGTGTTCTGCTTTTACTTTTTCTAATTCTTCATCTGAATAAGCATAAGCTTCATTATTTTTACCCCACGCTATTTTATAAAGTGGTGGTTGTGCTGCATAAATATGTCCACCTTCTACTAAAGGTTTCATATAACGATAGAAGAATGTTAAAAGCAATATTCTAATGTGAGCTCCATCGACGTCAGCATCGGTCATAATAAATACTTTGTGATATTTTAATTTAGTTATATCAAACTCTGTTCCAATTCCACAACCTAATGAAGTTATTAAGTTTCTTATTGGTTCACTAGCAAAGATTTTATCGTTACTTGCTTTTTCAACGTTTAAGATTTTTCCTCTTAATGGTAAAACTGCTTGGTATCTTCTATCTCTACCTGTTTTAGCACTACCACCTGCTGAATCTCCCTCCACTAAGTATAATTCATTTAATTCTGGATTATTGCTAGAACAATCAGCTAGTTTTCCTGGAATTCCTGCTACATCAAGCAAGTTCTTTTTCTTTGTCATTTCTCTAGCTCTTTTAGCAGCCCTTCTTGCTTCACTTGCAAGCATTGCTTTTTCGATAATTATTTTTGCTTGGTCTGGATTTTCTAATAAATACCTTTCTAAGTCTTCTCCTAAGATGTTACTTACAATTTTTCTAACTTCTGAATTTCCTAACTTAGTTTTTGTTTGTCCTTCATATTGAGGATTTGGGTGTTTTACAGATACTACTGCGGTTAATCCTTCTTTCAAGTCTTCATTAGTTAAAGCTTCATCTTTATCCGATAAATATTTATTTTTTCTTGCATAGTTATTTAAAACTCTTGAAAGTGCTAATCTAAAACCTTCTTCGTGAGTTCCACCTTCTTGAGTATTAATGTTATTACAATATGAATATATACTTGGTAAATCTCCCGTATTGTATTGAATAGCAACTTCTACAGAAATTCCTTCCGCAGCACCTTCACTATAAATGATATCGTTATGTAAAACTGTTTTGTTTTGATTAATGTATTTTACATATTCTTTTAAACCACCTTCATAATGAAATTCATCATAAACATTTTCTTCTCTTTCATCTTTTAAAGTGATTTTTAATCCTTTGTTTAAGAATGCTAATTGTCTTATTCTATTTTTTAAAGTTTCATATTTATAAACAGTTGTTTCCGTAAATATTTCTGGGTCAGGTTTAAATTTAACAGTGGTGCCTCTTTCTGTTGTTTCTCCAATTACCTTTAAAGGTTGAACTGTATGTCCTCCTTTTTCAAATCGGCAATAGTATTTCTTTCCTTCTCTACAAACAGTACATTCAAGGTAAGTAGATAAAGCGTTTACAACACTTGCTCCTACTCCGTGTAATCCTCCTGATACTTTATAACCACCATTTTCTCCAAATTTTCCACCTGCGTGTAAAACTGTATAAACGGTTTCTATAGTTGAAATACCAGTTTTTTTATTAATTCCTGTAGGAATACCTCTACCATTATCTTTGACGATTATTTCATTATCTTTAGTAACAGTTACATCAACTTGGGTACAAAATCCTGCTAAAGCCTCATCTATGGCATTATCAATGATTTCCCAAACAAGATGATGCAATCCTCTTTCAGAAGTTGTACCAATATACATTCCTGGTCTTTTTCTAACAGCTTCTAATCCTTCTAGTACTTGAATATTATCATCGGTATATTCTTCTTCAACTACTGTCTCTATTTCATTTTCATTCATTTATTATTCATTCCTTTCTGTTACAATACCTTTGTTTACATTAAAATAAGAAATATCAATATCATATTTTTTTTCTTCTATTTCTTTTTTATTAGTGGTTGTTATAAAAACTTGATTTTCTTCTTTGATATATTGCATAACTAACTTTTTCTTATCTTCATCTAGTTCCGAAAATATATCATCTAATATTAGTAATGTTTTTATTTTGTTTTCTTCTTCAATAATTTTTAATATTGTGAGTTTTAACGCTAAAAGAATTAATCTTTGTTGTCCTTGTGAAGCATATTCTGAATAAATCTGATTATCAATTAAACATTCATAATTTTCTTTTTGTATTCCAACATTTGTTTGTTTTTTTTCAATATCTTTTATCCTATTTTCACTATATAATTTTTGAATGTTATCCTTTGTTATTTCTTCATTTTTCAACAAATTAGAATATTTAATTTTAATTATTGAATTTTGACCTGTTATTTGGTTATAAACATCACTTATTTTCTCATTAATCTTGGCAACAAATCGTTTTCTTATTTCACAAATATAGCAACTATCTTCGGCTAGTTTTAAATCTATGATATCTAAATATTCATTCAAATATTTCGTTTCATTTTTTAGTATTTCATTTCTTTGTTTTAAATATTTTTTTATTTTTAATAAGTGTAGTAAATATTTTTTATCAAATTTACTTATTTCTTCATCAAAGAATTTTCTTCTTTCTTTTGGGGATTCTTTAAATTTTCTTATATCATCACTACAGAAGGAAATAACATTGATTTTTCCTATGTAATCTCGAAATTTTTTTTCTTCTATTTCATCAACATAAATTTTCTTTCCTGTTTTACTTAGAATTATTTTTATTTTCACTTTTTTGGCTTCTTTTTCAAATTCGTATTCCATAATAGAAAACATTTTATCTTTAGTTATCAAACTTAAATCATTGTTAGTCCTAAAAGAAGAAAGAAGTGAAGCATAATGAATTGCCTCGACTAAATTTGTTTTTCCTTGAGCGTTATCACCATATAAAACATTGACGTTACTTTTAGAAAAATTCAAACTCACATCTTGGTAATTTCGAAAATCTCTTAATCTTATCTTAGTAAGTTTCATTCTCTTTTCACCAAAAATTCTTCTTTATCAATTTTTATTTGATAATTGTCATAAATTTTTCTACCCCTTCTTTGTTCTAGTTCTCCATTTACAAAGACTTTATTTTCGACAAGAAAGATTTTAGCATCTGAACCATTGCTAATAACATTGGCATATTTTAGTAATTGTCCTAAGGTTATGTATTCTGTGTTGATTGTAATTTTTTTCATTTTTTCACCTTTTCCACTTATTAATATAAATATTTATATTAATATTTTATCATAAACATAAAAAAAAGCAAAGAATATATTCTTCACTTTATCTGTTTTTACCTATTTTTAGCCTTATAGCACGATTTTATCATTATTTTCTTATAGTTTTATCATTTTTGATTTACTTTTTTAAAACAAAAGAAAAAGAGCATTTTTTTGCTCTTTAATAAGTTCTTACTGGAACTACTAGTTGTGTTATCGAATCATCTTCTTTGTTCTTGATAACAAAAGGTTTCATTTCTCCTACAAATAATAATTGAATATCTTCACTTCCAATAGCTTTGATAGCATCTTGGACATATTGAGCAGAGAAAGAAATACTCATTTTATCTCCTTCATAATGGAAAGTATTTAATCTTTCATTAACAGAACCAATTTCTTGGCTATTAGATGATATTTCCACTTTTTCTTGGCTCATATTTAACTTAACAATGTTATTTCTATCGGTAGATAATAAAGACGCTCTATCAACAGCAGCTAAAATATTGCTAGTTATTACTTCTAGTCTATAATCTTGATTACTAGGTATTAATTTTGATGTATCTGGATAAACTCCACTGATAATTCTTGTTGAAATAGTTGTTTTAGCTAATTTGAATAAAACTTTTTTCTCAGAAAAATAAATATTTACAATTTCATCATTGTCGATAATTTTTGAGATTTCAGACAAACTCTTAGCAGGAATAGTTACATTAAATAATCCTGACTCATTAGTTTTGATAACTTTTTTAGCTAATCTAAAAGTATCAGTTGCTACACATTCTAAAATATTGCCGTCCATTTTGAAATTAACACCTGTTAACATTGGTCTGGTTTCTGAAATAGAAGTTGCAAATATAGTTTGATTTAAAGTTGTTTTCAATGTTTGAGCATTTAAAGAAATTAATGTTCCATTTGGGTTTAAATCTATTTGTGGATAGTCTTTAGCTTTAATTCCATTTATATTAAAGTTTGTATGTTGGTCGCTTATTTTTACTAAATTTCCGTCTAGTATTTCTAACTCAATTCTCTCACTATCTATCTTTCTAACTATTTCTGTAATATATCTACTAGATAAAACAATTTCTCCAGTTTCAAAAACATTGATAATTTGTTCACCTTTTTCAGTAACAGGAATAATTGTTTTTATAGATATATCGGTATCACTACCTAATAAAACTAATTGGTCGTTTGATAACTCAAATTTAATTCCATTTAAAATAGGTAAAGGACTTTTGTTAGATACGGCTTTGGAAACGATGTTTAAAGCATTCATCAAATGAACTCTTGAAATTATAAATCTCATATTATTCCTCCTAAGATAATTAATAATAACAATAAGGGCTGTGGAAAAGTTGATAACTCCTTTTTCAACACTAATATTCTACCACAAATTGCTCTATAAATAAATCAAATTTTCTATATTTTATTTACTTTTTAAGATGAATTTTAACTCATCTATTGCTTTCTTATATTGCTCATCAGTTTTCAACAATTCTTCGATTTTTTCACACGCATTAATAACAGTCGAGTGGTCCCTTCCTCCAAATTCTACTCCGATTTGAATAAAAGGAATGTCTAAAATACTTCGACATAGATACATTGCAACGTGTCTTGCAGTAGCAATATTGTTAGTTCTTACTTTAGATATCAACTGAGTTGTGGATAAGTTGTAATAATCTGCGACAGCATTTTTAATTCTTTCAACAGAAACGGATTCATTCTTTTTACTAACAGAAGGTGCTAAACCTTTAAAAGCCTCTAAAGCTAAATCCATATCTATATGTTCTTGTTGTTTAAAATTGATAGCGTAATAGATTAATCTATTAAGAGCTCCTTCAAGTTGTCTAATATCGCTTGAATATTTCAAAGCAATATGATTTAAGACATCTTCATCAATTTTTTCGGTTGTTAAATTTAAAGATTCTATTTTTTTGTGTAAGATTTTTAAAGATGTATCAAATTCAGGGTTTTCAATACCAACACTTAGTCCAGAAGCAAATCTGCTGACTAATCTATCTTCTAATCCTTTTAGCTCATGAGGTGGTCTATCACTTGTGATAACGATTTGTTTTCTTGAATTGATTAAATTGTTAAATAATTGGAAAAATATTTCTCCCATTTTATCTTTTCCAGAGAAGAATTGAATATCATCGATAAGAAGTAAATCTATAGATTTAATTTTCTCTTTTAAGATTTCTGCTCCTCTTTCTTCTCTAAATGATTTGAACAAGTCGTCCATAAAATCTTGAGAAGAAGTATATAAAATTCTAAAAGTTCTAGGTTGTTTTAATCTAGCATAATTCCCAATAGCGTGTAATAAATGGGTTTTTCCAATTCCAGATTTTCCATATATAAAAAGTGGATTATAGAAATTACCTGGTTCAATAGCTACTGTTAAAGCAGCTGAATGACATTCTCTATTACAAGTACCGACAACAAAGTTGTCGAAAGTATATTTAGTATTTAAATTAGTATTATTTAAAGCTTCATCGCTGGTAAAATTTCCTCTTACAGGAACATTTATTTCTTTTTCTTCTTTGATTACACATTTGAAGTTTGTTTCAGTAACTTCACATAAACAATTTTGTATTAAATCTAAATATTTAAAAACGATAAGTTCCCTTGTAAATTTGGAAGGTACACTTATTGTAGCGGTATCTCCTTCTAAATTTACTAATTTAGTAGATAATAGAAAATTGTTAAAAATATTAGCATCATTTATTTGGACTTTTAGCTTAGAAAGAACCTCGTCCCAAATATTATTTAGTTTTGATAACATTTTCCCACTCCTTTATTCCTTCTTTAATATACCATTTATTGTGGAAAAGTCTATTGATTTTTAATTTTCCACAGAGTTTTCAACAATGAAAATCCTTATGATTATTGATTTTTAGCAATTGTCAACAAATATTCATTGTGGATAAATTGTCTAAAACTTTATAAACGGGGAAAATTGGGTAAAAGTGGATAAAGTTTTCCACAGTGAATAAAGTTATCAACATTTGTTTTTCTTTTATTATATGGCTTTTTTGAAAGTTATCCACATATTTTTTGTGTGTTTTCAACATTATTTTGTTAGTAAAAAATTGGTTGATAATCCTTATTTTTATTGACTTAAAGACATTTTATCTATATAATTTGAGCGTGGTATAAATTTATTTGGAGGTGTAATAATGAAAAGAACTTATCAACCTAGTAAAAGAAAACATGCTAAGACGCACGGTTTTAGAGCAAGAATGGCTACTGCTAATGGTAGAAATGTAATAGCTCGTAGAAGGGCAAAAGGAAGAAAGGAATTAACCGCATAAAAAAGACCACTGCAAAGTGGTTTTTTTCAAATTAAAGAAAAATGAAAAAAGAGTATCGTTTAAGAAAAAATGAAGATTTCCAAAAAGTAATCAATAAGAAAAAATTTGTTTCTAATGATTTTTATACAATATATTATAAAAAAAATGATTTTGAATATATTAGAGTAGGAGTAAGCGTTAGTAAAAAAATAGGAAATTCAGTAGTTAGACATAAAGTGAAAAGGCAAATTAATGAAATGATAAGAAATATATGCAATATTGATTTTTCTTATGATATAATTATTGTCGCTAGGTCAAAATTTTTGAATAATGATTTCCAAAGAAATTATTTATCATTAGAGACTTTGTATAAAAAAATGGAAGAAAGAATAGAGGAAAATTATGAAAAAGAAAAAAAAGTTATTAATTAAATTATTACCTTTAGTATTTTGTGTCTTTATTTTCACAGGTTGTACATCTAACTTTTGTAGTAAAGCAGACAAGGCTAGTATTAAATCTTATTTACTAGAACAATATGAAACAACTTGGACACAAGAAGCTCAAGAAGCAGGAAAAACAACTGAAGAAGAAATTCAAAAATATATAGATTCAAAATTGAATAAAGAATATAAAAATTTTGATAAAAAATGTATTGTTACTTCTGATTACGAGTCTGAATCTGGTGTTAAATACGAAAAGAAGACTTGGGGAGATGCTTGGAAAAAAGGTTTAATGGAAGGTTTATTAGTTTATCCTATTTCAGCCTTAATGATTTTATTTATTAATTGGTTTGGTGGTTCAGGAACCGCTAAATTCTTCTCTTTAGTTTTAGTTACTTTCCTTATTAAGTTCTTAGTTTTAGCAATTACTTGGAAAAGTACCAAACAAACTCAAAAGTTACAAGAAATTCAACCTGAGTTAATGGAAATTAATGAAGCTTATTCTAAAGCAACAACTCAAGCTGAAAAACAAAAATATGCTTTGAAAATGCAAAATTTATATTCAAAGTATAATATTAATCCATTAGCAATGTTATTAACTCCATTCATTACAATGCCTATATTTATTGCGGTGTGGGGTGCTGTTCAAAATATTACGATTTTACAAGAAGGTTCTTTCTTAGGTTTATCTTTTGGAGTAAAATTATCAACACAAGTTTTTGACGGAAATATCTTTGGAATTATATTATTTATCATTATGGTTCTAGGTCAATTCTTATCAATGAAATTGTC
Organism: uncultured Erysipelotrichaceae bacterium; assembly: GCA_964442785.1. Classification (GTDB taxonomy): domain Bacteria; phylum Bacillota_I; class Bacilli_A; order RFN20; family DUOF01; genus SIG223. Next base: position 42,848 of record CAYTZW010000001.1, on the reverse strand, counting down.
AACTTGGTTAGCAAATAGTAAAGCTAAGAAACAAGGTAAAGTTGTTAAACCTCAAAAGATGAATGGTACAATGATATTTATGTTAGTGTTAGTTTTATGGACAGGTTTCTTTTTACCTGCTGCAATGGCAATTTATTGGACTTTAGGTTCTGTATTTAGTGTGCTACAAACTTTAGTAATGCACTATTTAAGTTTAAATAATAAAAAAGGTGGTAAGAAATATGAAAAGGTTTATAAATAAGACAGAAGAAGCTGCAGTTAATGATGCTTGTGTTGAATTAAATATGCAAAAAGCTGAATTTTATCATTATGTAGTGGAAGAAAAAAAAGGTTTATTTTCTAAAAAAGTCGAGATTGAAGTTTTTACTAAAAATGATGTCTTTGATTTTATCAAGAATTATATTAAGACTTTACTAGATGATTTTGGTTTGGAAAGTGAAATTACAATAGAATATAAAGAACCTATCATCAATGTTGAAATTAATACTAATAATAATTCTTTGATTATTGGTAAAAATGGAATAACTTTACAAATGTTTAATGAACTTGTGAAAGTTGCCGTTAATAATACTTTTAGAAATTATTTTAGAATTTTGTTAAATGTTGCAGATTATAAAGATAACAAATATGCTAAGATTGAAAGTATGGCTAAGAAATATGCTCACGAAGTTCTAAAAACAAAACAAACAATTACTTTAGATCCTATGCCTGCAGATGAAAGAAGGGTAATCCATAATGTTTTAAGTGGTTATAAAAATATTAAAACCGAAAGTATTGGAGAAGGATTAAAAAGACAATTAACTATCAAATACATTGATTAATTGGTGTAAAAGAAAAATAAATATTTAAAATAGCACTTCTTATTGTTAAAATATTACAAAAGAGGTGCTTTTTTATGATTTTGAAAGATATTAAAGAAAAATATAATTGTGATAAAGTAGCTTTATTTTATGATGACAAAAATAAGAATATTTATTGTTTAATTAATGATAATAAAATCGAAGTTATTAATGACAAAGAAGAAAATATTGGTCATTTATATTATGAAAAGTTGAAGAATAATTTGATTTATTTAAGAAATATAGAGATTAAAGAAGAATACCAAAGTAAAAAAATAGGTAGTAAACTTTTAGATTTATTTGAAGAAATAATTGTTAAAGACGGAAATAAAAATGTCTATGGTATTTTTGAACCTAAAAATAATAAAGCTAGTAAGTTTTATAAGCATAAAGGCTATTCTTTTATCAAAATGGATAAGCCGATTGATAAAAGTTTGAAGTTAAATTTTTCTTCTTTAAATGAAGTAAGTTTTATTGATAAAAATGATGTTATTTTATATAAGAAAGTCATTAAAAAAAATATGGAAAAATTTGAAGAATGTGATGATTGTTTTTTCCAAAAAAATAACGAAATAAGTAAAAATATATAGGAGTGTAAAAATGGAAAATGATGTTATTGTTGCTTTGGCAACTCCTCCAATGAATGCTGCTTTAGCGATTATAAGAGTAAGTGGAGAATACGCTATTGATTTAGTCGAAAAGATTTTTTCTAAAGATTTAAAAAATGTTGTCGGTCATTCGATGGTTTATGGTTTTATAAAAGATAATGATAATGGCACTATTATCGATGAAGTAATGGTGGGAATTTATCGTGCACCAAGAAGTTATACTGGTGAAAATTTAGTAGAAATAAATTGCCACGGTGGTATGTTTATTGTTAACAATATTTTAAAGGAATTAATAAAAAATGGTGCAAGAATGGCAGAAAAAGGAGAATACACCAAAAGGGCTTACTTAAATGGAAAATTAGATTTAATTCAAGCCGAAGCCATTCACGATATGATAATGGCTACAAGTGAAAGTAATGTTTCAGTCGCTATTAATTCTTTAAAAGGAAATACCTCTAATGTTATAAATGAATTAGTAGATGATATTTTAGATATTAGGTCTTTAATAGAAGTTAACATCGATTATCCTGAGTATGATGAAGCTAGTTTAATCACTCAATTAAGTTTAAAAGAATTATTAAATTCATTGAAAAATAAAATTGTAAAAACTCTTAATGACGGATATATGGGAAAAATAATCACTGAAGGAGTTAAAGTTGCGATTGTGGGCAAACCCAATGTTGGTAAATCTAGTTTGTTAAATGTTTTATTAGGAGAAGATAAAGCGATTGTAACGGATATTGCAGGTACGACAAGAGATGTTGTCGAAGGAAAAATGAATTTAAATGGTTTAACTTTACATTTTTATGATACTGCTGGAATAAGAGAAGCCACTGATGTCGTAGAAAAAATAGGAGTTAGTAAATCGAAAGAAGCAATAAAAAAAGCCGATGTTGTTTTGTTAGTTTTTGATAGTTCACAAGAGGAAGATGAAGAAGATAAACAAATGTTAGAATTAACAAAAAATAAAAAGAGAATAATAGTTTTAAATAAAATAGATAAAGGTTACAAAAAAACGAAATTAGAAGGAATTGAAATTTCTGCTAAAGATGACAATATCAATACTTTAAAAGAAGAATTAATTAATGTTATTGGTATTAATTCAAAGGATTATGAAAATAAGCCAATGTTATCTAATGTAAGACAAATAGGACTTTTAAAACAAGCTTTGAAATGTTTAGAAAATGCCATAAATGCTAATGAAGCAGGTTTAAGTGTTGATTTAGTAGCAGTAGATTTACAAGATTGTTATTATGCGTTGTTAGATATTCTAGGAAAGAGAAAACAAGATGAAATTATTGATACAATTTTTTCTAAGTTTTGTTTGGGTAAATAGATATGATATTTGATACACATATACATTTAAATGATAAAAATATTTATTCTCAATTAGAAAAATATTTAGAAGAAGCAATACAAGCAGGAGTAAAAAGTTTTTTATGCGTTGGATATGATATTGAAAGTAGTAAGTTAGCGGTAGAAATTGCTAACAAATATCATAATGTTTATGTTGCGGTTGGTGTTCACCCTACCGAGTTTAAAGATTTAAGCATTGATTATATTTCTGAAATTGAAAAACTAATAGTAAATAAGAAAGTAGTGGCTATTGGAGAAATAGGTTTAGATTACCATTGGGATAATGTTGAAAAAAAAGTTCAAAAAGAATATTTTGTTAAATTTATAAAATTAGCTTATAAATATAAATTACCTATTTCTTTACACGTTCGTGATGCTTTAGAAGATACTTTAAATATTTTACAAGAAAACAAAGAATTTTTAACTAAAGGAGTTATGCATTGCTATAGCGGACCAAAAGAAATGATTAAGGATTTTACTAATTTAGGAATGTATATTTCTTTAGGGGGTCCTGTTACTTTTTTGAATGCTAAAAAAGTTCACGAAGTTGCTAAATGTGTTGATATTGATAAATTGTTAGTGGAAACAGATGTTCCTTATTTAGCTCCACACCCTTTAAGAGGAAAAATGAATGAGCCTAAATTAATTGTCTATACAGTTAATCAAATTGCTTTACTGAGAAATAAAACAAGAGAATATATAGAAGAAAAAACGTATGAAAATGCTTTACGTTTATTTGGTATTAAAGATGAAAAAGATTAAAGAAGTAATAATCGTAGAAGGAGAATCTGATAGAAGTTTTCTACAAAGTTTTTTAGAAGCAGACATTATTATCACTAATGGTTCTGAAATAAGTGAAGAAACACTTTTATTTATTGAAGAACTAGCGAAAACTAGAGAAATAATTATTATGACTGACCCTGATTTTCCAGGAAAAAGAATAAGACAAATTATTCAAAATAGAATAAAGAATTGTAAACATTGTTATATTGAAAAAGAAAAAGCGATAAAAGGTAAAAAAGTTGGTATTGCCGAAACTAAAAAAGAAGATATTTTAAAGGCTTTAGAAAATGTAGTAACTTATCAAGAAAATCAACAAACTTTTACTCTTGAAGATATGTTAGAATTAGGACTAATAGGAAATAAAGATTCCGCTAAAAAAAGGGAAGAAATCTGTAAAAACTTACATATTGATAAATCAAATGGAAAAAGTTTATTAAAGAAATTTAATATGTTAGGATTAACAAAAGAAGATATTCAGAAAGGAAGATGAAAATGAGAATTGCAACTTATTCAAGAACTTTTCAAATATTAAAAGATTATGGAATATCTGCTAATAAGTCTTTTGGGCAAAATTTTATCATCGAATACAAAATAATAGATAAAATAGTAGAAGCAGCAAATATAGATAAAAATACAGGAGTAATTGAAATAGGTCCAGGAATTGGAGCTTTAACAGAAGGACTACTTTTAAAAGCAGGGAAAGTAGTAGCTTTTGAAATAGATAAGAAGTTAATTGATTTATTAAATAATGAATTAAAAGAATTTGATAATTTAACAGTTATAAATCAAGACTTTTTAAAAATAGATATAGATAAAGTGATAGAAGAATATTTCCAAGATTATGAAAAAGTAGTAATAGTATCTAATCTTCCTTATTACATAACAACACCGATTTTAATAAAAATATTCCAAGAAAGCACGAAAATAAAATCCATAACCGCAATGATGCAAAAAGAAGTAGCTATAAGAATATGTGCTAAAAAAGGTGGTAAAGAATACAATAATCTTTCTATTTTATCTTCTTATTACAGTGATTGCCATATCGCTTTACACGTTTCTAAAAACATCTTTACACCAAGACCAAATGTAGATTCCTGTGTCGTAAATTTTAATTTGAATAAGAAAAACGAAAATCTAAAAAATGAAGAATTATTTTTAGATATATTAAGAACATCTTTTGCAATGAGAAGAAAAAAAATAGTCAACAATTTAGAAAAATATGATAAAGAAAAAGTGAAAAAAATCTTAGAAGAAATGAAATTAAATGAGAATGTTCGAGCAGAAGAATTAGAACTAAAAGACTTTATAGAAATTTCCAACAAATTAGGATAAATAGTAAAAATTAAATATAGGCAAAAAAAGTCTATATTTTTTATTATTTTGATTAAAATAAATTAAACATTAATTAAAACAAAATAACATATTATTTATCATATAGGCTATATTTATAATAACCTAAAATATTTACATTTATACAATGGTTTTGTATAATAATAGTCAAATGGAGGACGGAAAATGAACAATAAATTAAAAAAAGTTTTAGCATCTTTATTACTAGTATGTTCTGTCGGTGTTACAACAGCTTGTGGTAAAGATAAAACAAAAGTACCTGATAATAGTGAAACATATCAAATTTATTTAATGGCTGTTGATTCAGGAATAACCGATTTAACCTATGAAGAATGGCTTGCTTCTATTAAAGGTGAAAAAGGAGATAAAGGAGAAAAAGGAGACACTGGAGCACAAGGTGAAAAAGGTGATACTGGTGAAACAGGACCACAAGGACCAAAAGGAGATAAAGGAGATACTGGTGCACAAGGCGAAAAAGGTGATGCTGGTGAAACAGGATCACAAGGACCAAAAGGAGATAAAGGAGACACTGGAGAAGCAGGTGCTACTTGGTTAAGTGGAAAAGAAAAACCTAGTAAAGATTTAGGAAATGTTAATGATTTTTATTTAGATACTCTTAACAAGGATATTTATAAAAAGACTTCAGAAGGTTGGGTATTACAATTCTCTATCGATGAAGATAAAAAAGATTTAGAGTTAGAAGCAGGATTGTATGTTTCGATTGTTCAAGGAAAAGATTATACAGAATATACAGAAATTACTTTTAATGAAGATAAAGAAATTGATAGTTTAACAATTCAATACAATTCCAAAATTGACAATGGTGCATCTTTAAAAGATATGGGTGCTAGAGTTGTTGCAATAGACGGAAAAAATTTAACTTTAGATTTTACTAATTCAGATGAATTTGAAGAAATCATTTTAACAGAAGAAGCAAATAATTATGTTGTTAATCAAGTTATTGAATTTGAAGGAACTAGTGGTCGTATAATAGGAACTGTAAATCAAAATCTTGAAGCTGTAAATTTATATTCAGAGAGTAAAGAGGATTTAACAGATTTTTCTTCTTATGTAATTGTTGACGGATTATTAAAAGTTCATATAAAAGGAGAAGGTTATGATGTTTATTCTTATTTCCAAGTTGGAGAAGAATTTACTTATAATGCAAAAAGTGCAATTAAAATTACCGAAATTCCTCATATTGAAGAAGAATATAGTTCTTTAGTATATGGAATATATAAAAATGATTACGATAATAGTATTGTAACTGTTTCTGATAAAAAAATAATGTTCAGATATGAAGACCAAACTTATGTGGGAGATTATGAATTAGAAGATTTTTATATGGATTCTGATTTTGCTTATATGGAAATTATTGTTGAAAATGAAATTGCAAAATACGAAATCTATCTAGATGTATATAATAAATCTTGTTCTTTCAATAATGTTGAATACAAATTCGAGGGTGAGTATGATATCACAGTAGATGATGAAGAAACGAAAGCAGTTATCATCAAAGACGGATATGGAGAATATAAAGTAGTTATTGGAGAAAATGGTGCATTACAAGATGTTTCAAAAGAATATATAGTTGAAGGTGAAGAACTTAAAATATTTGAACTTAGCATAAATAGTAGTCCTACAAAACTTATATTATTTAATGCAAAGACAAGAGTAGCTTATATTTTAACTCCAAAAACTGTAGCTATTGTAGGACACGTAGAATATTCTAAAGTTAACCCAGAAATCCAATACTATTTTCCAAGTATTGATGATAATACCACTGTATATCCAATAAGTGATTATTGTTCTTTAAATATATCAGGATATGATATAGATATTAATTTTATGAGTGAAACTATAAGTTATTATTATGAGGATTATTACTATGAAGAAATAAGTTTTGCTGGTTGGAATAACGAAGAAGACCCTCAAAACGTATTTACTAAAACTTTTGAAAATGTTAAGGAAAATAATAATAAGAAAGTAACGATAACTTTAGATGAAACATCTCGTATATTAACTAGTATTGTTGTTGAAGATATTACAACTACTGAAGAATAATTACTGGTTTTATAGACTAAAAATAATCACAAATAAAGAAACTACCACTATATTATTATAGGAGGTAGTTTTTTTGTATAGAATAGGAGATTTAGTTACTAGAAAAAAGTATAATCACGATATAGTTTTTAAAATCGTCGATATTAGAAATAATCTATATATTTTAAAAGGAGAATATGTAAGGCTTGTAGCAGATGCTTATGAAGATGATTTAAGTTTAACATACCAAGAAGAAAATAATGATTTAGTCTTAACGGAGCAAATTCGACTTAATGATGATTTGGTTAAAGGAAGTATTTTACATATTGACGGCGATAAAGGATATTTAGATAGGTGTTTGAAGGCATATAAAAATAAGAATATTCCAGCGGTAGGTATTTTTATGAAGGAAGAAGATTTACCAAAAAATATAACTAATTTGTTAGTTAAATATAATCCTGATGTTTTGGTAATTACGGGACACGATAAAGTTAAAGAAGTCAATGGTATAAAAGAGTATTTGAATAGTAAGTATTTTATTGAAGCAGTTAAAAAGGCTAGGGTTTACCAACCTAATAAGGATTCTTTGATTATTTTTGCAGGGGCTTGTCAGTCTTATTATGAAGGTATTATAGAAAGTGGTGCTAATTTTTCTAGTGGTATTGATAAGAATAATATTAATGTTTTAGACCCTTGTTATATTGCAATGCAAGCGGCTAGTACTCACGTTTTAGAATATTTGAATATTAAGAAAGTTTTAGAGAATACTGTTAGTAAAGGTAAAGGATTAGGAGGTATTGATACTAAAGGGGTGGCAAGGAAAATTTATATAGGGTAATTTACCCTTGTGGATAAGTAATTTATTTTCACAAAAGAGATAAAAAAATTGGTATAATCTAACTAGTGATAAATAAAAGGCGGGTGTATTTATGGAATCTAAAATTTATACAAGAACCACCAATATGTATTTGGAAATTTTAAAGGATTTAAAACAATTAGTTATTTATCAAAAAGTACTATTAGAAGATAGTGAAAATGAATTTTTAACCCTTTGTAATACGGAAAATGATTTTGAAAATAAACATATTGGATATGCAGCATCTATTTATAGGATTAAAAGAATTGAAAACTCTATTAAGAATTTAAAAGATTCTGAATATATTAATATTTTTCAAAAAGGTTATATTAGTTTAAATCAACATCGACTTTTGAATTTAAGTTCATTAGATTCTTTTAAGGAGTATGTTTTAAGTAAGTTAACTCACGTTGTTGACCTTAATTTATATACAACAGAAGAAGAAACTTTAGAATTTTCCTTTGATTATAAGATAATTGAATTAATTAATATGATTAAGGTTGCTATTAATTTAGAACCAAGTAATAAATATGTTGCAGATAGGCATTATGTGATTTATAAAAAGAAAATTTTAGCAAGTTGTGCTAAAAGTTTGGTAGGGGTTAGTGAAGTTGCTAGAAGATACCAAAAATTAGATAATATGGCTTTAGATGCTTTAAGATATTATATTGAATTATTACTAGAAGATTTAGCAAGTGATGATGAGAATATCAATGAATTGAAATGGATTTTATATAAGACTGAAAAATCTCAAACTTATGATATCTTCGATTTAATAGAAAGAAGATGGAATTTAACTCCTTTAGATATTGCAACCTTAGCAAATAAGTTTATGCCTAATTTAGTATATGGCTATTCTAATATTATTAAGGATTTGCATTTTGGAGCAAAGATTGATAAGCGATTAAGTGAAATTAGTAAAGAAATGCAAAAAGAGGAAATTATTAAAGATAAATAAGATTTGGAAACAAATCTTTTTTCTTTTCTCTCAAATGTAAATAAAGTATAATTTTAGTTGGGAAGTGAAAAGATGAAACTGATTGTAGGTTTAGGTAATCCTGGGAAAGAATATGAAAATACTAGACACAATATAGGTTTTATGTGTGTCGATTATTTTATGATGCAAAATAATTTGTCTTTTGATAAAAAAGGTTTATCGAGTGAATACTATAAAGGTAAAGATTTTATTATTGCTAAGCCTCAAACTTTTATGAATTTATCAGGTATTGCTGTTTCTAAATTAGTTAATTTTTTTAAAATAGATATTGAAGATATAATTGTTATTCACGATGATTTAGATTTGCCTGTAGGAACTTTAAAAATTAGAGAAAAAGGAAGTTCTGGTGGTCATAATGGCTTAAAAAGCATTATTCAAGAATTAGGTAGTGAGAATTTTAAAAGAGTGAGAATTGGTATTGATAAAGGTGTAAATACCATTAATCACGTTTTAGGTAACTTTAAAGAAGAAGAAAGTGAAAAAATAAAGGAAATGATTAATGAAACTGCTTTAATTATCCAAGATAGTTTAACGATGTCTTTTAATAAAGTAATGACTTTACATAATAAGAGGAAGTAAAAATGATATTAGAAGATATTTTAATAAAAAATGATGTTATTAAAAAAATGAAGATAACTAAAAGGGTTGTTTGTGATGGAATTATGCAACAAGCTTTATTGGTAGCTGCATCTTTTTTTAGTAATAAAGAAAAGATTTTAGTGGTTTTACCTAATGCCTATCAAGCTCAACAATTTAGTGCTTCTTTATCTTTGTTAATCGGGGAAGAAAACACAATTTTATTTAATGTTGATGAGTCTTTAAGAATTGAAAGTATTGCATCTTCTCCTGAAATGTCCGTTCAAAGAATTTTTATTTTAGCTTCTTTATTAGAAAATAAACCTGTTGTGTTAGTAACCTATACTCAAGGAATTTTAAGAGAGTTACCTTCTAAGTCATTATTTGAAGAAAACTTTTTGAATTTAAAAGTAGGGCAAGAAATAGAAATTAGTTATTTAACAAAAAAATTAAATAGTTTAGGATATCGAAAGAATTTGAAAGTTGAACAAAGTTTAGAATATGCTTATCGTGGTTCTATCGTTGATGTTTTTTCTATTAATTATAATAATCCAATTAGAATAGAATTTTTTGGTGATGAGATTGAAAGTATTCGTTTTTTTGATGTTAATGAACAAAAGACAATCGAGTTAGTGGATAGTATTTCTATTTTACCTGCTTCAGATTTAGTTTTGAATGAAAGTTATCTTCAACAAGGTATTGAAAGAATTAACAAAGAACTTGTTAAACAAACTAAATTATTAACTTCTTTGGAAGAAAAAGAAGCTTTAATCAATAATGTAAATAATAATATTGAAGCTATAAAAAATGGAGAATATAACAATAGTTTTTATCGTTATTATGATTTGTTAAATCCTGATAGTGTTTCTATTGTTGAATATTTTAATCCTGACCTAAGTTTTATTTGTTCTTATGAAGGTATTAAAAGTAATTATCATTTACTATTAGAAGAAAATAATGATTTTTTATTAGAAACTAGTGAAAATTTAGAGTTTTTATCGAATTTAAAAGTTAATTTAGATTTGTCTTATGTTTTATCTAAAGCTAAAAATAAGATTTATGTTAATGATTTAAAAGAAGATGAAAAAGATATTGAGTTTTTAGTAAGAGAAGTAACTTCTAGTAATGGTAATTCTAAATTATTTGCTGCTTTAATCACTAAATATATTTTAGATGATAATGATATTTATATTTGTTTATGTAATGAAAATCAAATTGAAAATGTAAAACTTTGGTTAGCGGAGAATTTACTAGATAAAGAGAAAAAAATACATTTTATCAAAAAAGATTTTAATGAAGGATTTGAATTTGTTTTCGAGAAAAAAGTTTTTTTAACTCAAAATGAATTGTTTAACACTAAAAAGAGAAGTACTAAATTATACAATAGATTTAAAAGTGCCGTGGCTTTGTCTTCGGTTTCTGAATTAAATCCTTATGATTATGTTGTTCACGAAGAACACGGAATTGGTCAATACATTGGAATAAAGACAATGAAAATAGATGATATTCATCGTGATTATTTACATATTGTTTATCGTGGAAATTCTAATTTATATGTACCTTTAGAACAATTTAAACTAGTAAAAAAATATGTAGGACAAGAAGGTAAAACTCCTAAATTAAATTCTATGAATTCTACTGAATGGCAAAAAACGAAAGAAAGAATTAAGAAAAGAGTTAGTGATATTGCGGATAGACTTTTGGAATTATATCAAGAAAGAACTAAAAGTATCGGGTATGCTTTTTCTTGTGAAGATGAATTAGAAAGAAGTTTTGATAATGATTTTCCTTATGCTTTAACTCTTGACCAAGAAAAGACTATAAAAGAAGTGAAAAATGATATGGAAAAACCATATCCTATGGATAGACTTGTCTGTGGTGATGTTGGATTTGGTAAAACAGAAATTGCTTTTAGAGCAGCATTTAAAGCCATAAAAGACGGCAAGCAAGTTGTTATGATATGTCCGACGACTATTTTAGCAAGACAACATTATTATAAAGCTTTAGAAAGATTTCAAAATTTTTCAGTTCGTATTGAACTTGTAAGTAGATTAGTGCCTACACAAAAACAAAATAAAATAATCGAGGATTTAAAAAAAGGAAATGTTAATTTTGTGATCGGAACTCATAGATTATTATCAAGTGATTTTAAATTCAAAGATTTAGGACTTTTAATAGTCGATGAAGAACAAAGATTTGGAGTAGAACATAAAGAAAAAATCAAAGAAATGAAAACAAATGTTGATGTTTTAACTTTGTCCGCAACTCCAATTCCAAGAACTTTGCAAATGGCTTTAGTAGGTATCAGGGGAATGTCTCAAATTCAAACACCTCCAAATGATAGATTACCAGTACAAACTTATATTATTGAAAAAAATGATAAAGTTATTAAAGAAATAATTGAAAGAGAATTAGGAAGAAATGGTCAAGTTTTCTTTTTACATAATAAAACAAGTGATATATATGGACTAGCTTCAAAATTATCAAAGGAAATCCCAAATGCTAAAGTTGGAGTAGGACATGGTAAAATGAATAAAGAAGAACTAGAAGATATTATGCTAAGTTTTTATAATAATGAAATCAACGTTTTGGTTTGTACGACAATTATAGAATCCGGTATTGATATTCCTAATGCAAATACCGTTATAGTTGATGATGCTGATTGCTTTGGATTATCACAACTTTATCAAATAAAAGGTAGAGTAGGTAGAAGTGATAGAATAGCGTATGCTTACCTTTTGTATCGACCAAAAAAACAATTATCTGAATTAGCTTCTAAAAGATTAAAAGCTATTAAAGAATTTACCGAACTTGGAAGTGGATATAAGATTGCTTTAAGAGATTTATCAATTAGAGGAGCAGGAGATATTTTAGGAGCAGAACAAGCGGGTTTCATTGATGATGTTGGTATTGATATGTATATGTCTTTATTAGAAGAAACAATCAAAGAAAAATCAACAGACAAAAAAGAAAATAAAAAAGTGGTTAAAACGCCACCAGTATTGCAACTTGATAGTTATGTTCCGATTGAATTTGCTAGTGAAGATGCTAATAAGTTTGAAATATATAAAGATATTGAAAAAGTAAAAACTTTAGAAAGTCTATTTGAACTAGAAACAAAAATAAAAGATAACTATGGAAAAATTATTAGACCTGTAATGTTACTTTTAGAAAAGAAAAAAATTGATTTATTATCAATGGAAGATTGTTTTGATAACATTAATGAAAATAAGGATTATATTGATGTTATTTTATCAGAAAACTTTTCTAAGATTAATGGAATTGGCATTGATTTATTTGACATAGTAAACAACATAGATAGTGTTAATATTAATTTAAGTTTTCGACAAGAAAAAATAAGAATAAGGATTTTAAAGAAAGATGACTGGAGTAAAAAATTAAGTCTTCTTTTAGAACAAATTAGTAAATTAGAAAAAAAGATTAAGATAATATAAAAAGGCAATTCATTGTGAATTGCTCTTTTTGATTATTTTTTATTTATGTCATTAGTCCAATGAATAATATCATTGATTAAATTGTATTTAGCACTATCTAAAAATAAATAATGTCGTGAACCTTCATATATTTGTTTTTTGACATTTTTGAAACCAAATGATTTTAAATAAGAACTATATGCTAAAACGCCTTTTCCAAATTTATTGACAGCATCAGCACTTCCACCTACTAAAAGAATTGGTGTCTTTTTGTTAACTTCTTTTAATTTTTTCTTACGATAGAATTTTAAAATTGATTTGAAATAGAAATAATAAAAGTCGACAGTGTATACAAAATTACATTTTTTATCATTTTGAAGTTTATTAATCATATTTTCATCAGAAGTTATCCAATCATATTGATTATAACCAAATAAATTCCACCTATTATATTTTCTATTGATTATATTTGCCATATGATTTGATTTCTTTTCATTGAAATGTAACATTCTTTCAATGGTAGCTCTAAATCTTAACCACCTTAAAGAATCAATACTTCCGTGTACTCCAGAACAAACTAAACCTGTGATAGAAGTTTGAAATTTGGCTAACATTTTAAAGGCAATTAGATAACCTACATCATTTCCAATTACGAATGTTGGAATATTTGGATAATCTGTTTGGGCTTTGGTAATTAAAACGTGCAGATTATAAGAACATTTTGTAAATGATTTCTTTTCCCAGTTAGCAGAAGATTTACTTGATTTAACGGTATTTCCGTGTCCTATATGGTCTATTGCATAAACAGCAAATCCTGCTTTAATAAAGGATTTGGCCACATCTTCATACATTTTTCCATATTCTACAAGTCCGTGGGAAAATACAATTATACCCGTTGGATTATCTTCTCCTGTCCACCTATAATATTGAAATCTTCTAACATCGGCACCAGATATTTTTTCGGAAAAGGTATTAATTACTAAATCAGAAACATCTTGTTTGATAGTAACAATTTTTTTACTCATCTTTTCCACCTCCAAGTATCAATAATATAGCACGGAAAACATCTAATTTCTAATATTAATAAATATCTTGTTGAAAGAATATTAAAATATTATAATTTTGTTGAGGTATGAATATGAGATTAGATAGATTTTTAAAAGTTTCTATGATTATTAAAAGGAGAGTTGTTGCAAAAGAATTAGCAGATGCTGGATTGGTACTAGTAAATGATAAAGTAGCAAAACCTAATACAGAAATTAAAGTTAATGATGTAATCGAAATTACTTTTGGTAATAAGAAAATTAAAGGTGTAGTTATAAGTACAGATACTAAAGATTTTTTTAAAAATTGTATGTTTGAAAATAAAGAATAAATTTTAAAATTTCTAATACAATTAAATGGTGATAGTTATGGATAATAAAAAAATTGTTTTAGAAAATAGGAAAGTTCTTTTTTTAACAGGTGTAAACAAAATATCTCGTTTTGATAGCGAAGAATTTTTAATTGATACGGAACTTGGTTTTTTAAAAGTCAAAGGAAAAAACTTAACTTTAGGAAAACTTGATAACAATTTGAAAGAGTGTGTGATAAATGGAATGATAGACTCTTTTACTTATCAAGGACATAAAAGTGAAAGTCTTTTGAAAAGGGTTTTTAAATGATAAGTTTAATTGACCAAATACAAATCGCGTTTATCTCTTTTTTTGTTGGCTTTCTAGGAAGTCTTTTATGGGATTTTTTTTATAATGTTTTTATAGTCAAAAGTAAATTAATTTTAAGATTTATTTTTTCATTATTTCTTTTTTTATTTATTGCATCTTTCTGGTTTTATTTTCTTTTAATTACTACAGATGCTTATATTTCAATGTATTTATACTTGTTTTTAGGCTTTGGCATTTTCATTTATTTTTATTTTTATCACGATTATATCTTTAAAGATATTTTAAAAATTAGTAAAAAAATTGAAAATCGAAAAATAAACCTATATAATCATTTTAAGCAGAGGTGGAAATATGGCAAAGGTAGAAAGGGAAAAAAGAAATATTTGGAATGCTCAAAGGATTAGTTCTATAGTTATTTTGTTTGCAGCTTCTCTTGGCTTTATCTATAGTTTTAATTCTATGTATGGTTATTTTAAAGCAAAGCAAGAAAATAAAGAATTGATACAACAAAAGAAAGAATTATTAGAAGAATATGAAATGTATCAATCTTTAATTGAAGACCATAATTGGAAAATCATTATTCAAGAAAAAGGCTATTGCTATGACCCAACCTCTAATTCTTTTTATAAATGTGAATAAAAATCGACATCTTTTTCCTTATTGTTAGTGTTATATTTTGATATGGTGAGAATATGGAAAAAACTAATAAAGATAGTAGTAAAGTATTAAATGTAAGTTTGATACTTTTTTCTTTTGTCTATTGTTTGCTTTTTTATAAGCAATGGCTTTTAATGGTTCCTTTGTTTATCATTGGAACAAGAAAAGAAACAAGTACCTTAGTGATAAATACATCAATTATTTACTTTTTTTGCTTATTCACAAATTGGTTGAATATTTTATTGCTTTCATTATGCTTTTGTTTTTATTTGCTAGTTAATTATTTGATAGAAATGATAATAAAAAATGAGTATTATGCTTTATTAATAAGTACCTTTTTTGTTTGTTTTGTGCTTTTTTTATTAGAAGAAAATAATCTTTTACTGTTATTTTCATATACTTTTTTTGCGGTTTCTTTTGTAATGATTTTTGATTGGCTTTACGATAATTATTGTTTGTTATTTAAAGATAAAAAAAGTTATTTTTTAGAGGTTGTTTCAATTCAGTTAAGTGCGGATAAAAAAGTAAATGGCGATTATTTTGATACTTATGAAACTGACAATCATCAATATTTATTGTTATCTGACGGAATAGGACAAGGGGAAAATGCTTTAAATATTAGCAAAGGTATTATTTTTAAAATAAAGCAATTATTACAAAAAGGATATAATTTAAAAAGCTCTATTGATATCGCTAATGAGATGATAATTGATGATGAAAATGCTTTCGCAAGTTTAGATGTAATAGATATTGAAAAAGACCAATTACATTTTTATAAAAAAGGAGCAGAAAATAGTTATCTATGGCGAAATAACAAAGTCAAAAAAATTTCTTCTTATAATTTACCAATGGGAATAGAAGATGAAAAATCTTCTTTTGTTAAAGAAAAGGTTTTAGCAGAAGATGTTTTGATTTTATGCTCTGACGGAGTTATGTTATCTTATCCAAATTTTGAAGAAGAATTGAGTGAAAGAAAAAACGAAGATGATTTAGTAAAATGGGTTGAAAAAATTTCTCTTAGAGCCAGAAGAAAAATTAAAGATGATTTTAGTATAATTTTAGTGAAGTTTATGCCGATGAAAAATATTGTAAATACAAATTATATAAATAATTTTTTAAAATAGACAAAATAAACCTTCTATGTTATACTCGGTACCAACGAAGACAATTTTGTAAAAAGTAAGTAGTAGGTATTAATAAGAATGTAGATTTTGTAGAAAGCCTTATTATAGTTTTTTTATGTCCTTAAATTATTAAAAATAGTCTTAATAATTATGTAGTAAAGGTATTAATATTCCAAAATACGAATTAGCCAGACGCGTTTGACCAATTAAAAGGAGGATAAAAAAATGCAAAATGAAGTCAACAATAAAATGTTGAGTGAAATAAAGAATTTAGTAGATAAAGTAAAAACAAATTTAGCCCAAGAAATTAATCAATCTATTGTTTATGTGTATTGGAATATTGGAAAAATTATTGTTTTAAATGAAAATGAATATAACAATAGACTTGAATATGGTGGAGAAATTTTAAAAAAATTGTCTAATGAATTGACAAAACATTTAGGTAAAGGTTATTCTACTTCTAATTTAAAATATATGAGAGTTTTTTATAAAGCATATCCTGAATTAGAAAAATTGAATAGACAATTAACTTGGTCACACTATATAGAACTTATGGTAATTAGTGATAAAGATAAAAGAAACTTTTATGAGAATGAGTGCATTAATGAAAAATGGAGTGTTAGAGAACTAAAAAGGCAATTAGATACATCATTGTTTGAAAGGCTTTTATTATCTGGAAATAGTGCAAACAAAGAAAAAATTTTAGAATTATCTAAAAAAGGGCAAATTATTTCAAAACCAAGTGATATAGTTAAACAACCATACGTATTTGAATTTTTAGGTATAAAAGAGCAAAAACCGATATTTGAAAAAGATTTAGAATACAAATTGATAAGACATATAGAAGATTTTTTACTTGAACTAGGCAAAGGATTTATGTTTGTAGGTAGTCAACAAAGAATTACTTTAAATAATATAGATTACTATGTTGATATGGTTTTTTATAATAAATTTTTAAAGTCTTATGTTTTAATAGATCTAAAAATGAATGGGCTAAAAGCAGAAAATTTAGGTCAAATGAATATGTACTTAAATTATTACGAAAAAGATGTAAATAGCGAAGATGATGGTAAACCCATAGGAATAATACTATGTGCTGACAAGGATAAAGTATTATTAGAATATGCATTGGGAGGTTTATCTAATAATATATTTGCATCAACTTATACTTATTACATTCCTGATAAAGAACAATTAATAAACGAAGTTGAAAAGGTAATAAAAAAACAATAAATAATATTTTAATTGATGAACTATTTAGAAGAATGGTAAAGCTAAAAATTTTTCATAATATATTTGACATTTGATAAAATAAGAACTACTGTGTAATCATAAAAGTTAATAATTGCGTGCTTTTATAAGGGAAAAATCTTTACAAAAAATTCAACATTAAGAATATTAGTTGAATTGATAGATATAGAACCTCATATTTTAGTGATGTTGAAAAAAGATTTAGATTTTAGAAAAAAAGAATGGATGAAGAGCATAATTTAGTTCGCGTTATTGATTTTAGTCATATGCATGAGAAAAAGAAACCTTATGTACATTATGATAAAGAACACAAACTGCTTTCGGGCATTCCTACTGATAATGATTGGAAATTAATCAAAAAAATTTCAAGGAGGTATAGTATAACATGGGAATAAAAGATGGAACATATGGAGCACCAGATGTGTATGATGATATAAATGATTTTATAAGAGAGTATTCATGTGAATATAATGATGAATTTGAAGTTAGCTGGGGAATGGATTTTACTTATAATGGTAAAAAATACCACCTGTGTAGATATCCTATGGAAAATGCAAAATTAAAAAGAAAATTTTCTAAAATTGTAGGTAAGAATTTATTTGAGTGTAAATATGAAGTTGCATTAATAGACTCAACGTTACCTCAAGATGAATTGTCATTTGATGAGGTTCATTATATTGGATGGTACATAGATATTTATGATTTATTAGATAATTGTGAAATAGAGGAAAAAAAATTTAAAGATTTATTGTTAAAACATGAAATTGTAGTAACAGGAAAAGATTGATTTATTGTAATAAAACTAGAGCATTGTGGACGCTTTAGTTTTTTAATGTCCTAAAATTATTAAAAGTAGTCTTAATAGTTATGTGGTAAAGATATGATAATTTTATAAAGGAATTAATATCTAAAATACAAATTAGCCAGACACGTTTGACTAATTAAAAGGAGGGTGAAAATTTCTCTTAGAGCTAGAAGAAAAATTAAAGATGATTTTAGTATAATTTTAGTGAAGTTTAATGAAAAAAAAGAATAATTATGTTATAATTCTTTTGGGTGGTCTTAATGAATGTTTTTCGTCCTAATTTTAATGAAAAATCGTATGTTATTTTAGCGGTTTCAGGTGGACCTGATTCTATGGCTATGTTGGATTTTTTTAAAAATGAAAAATATCAAATTATTGTTGCTTTAGTTAACTATAAAAAAAGAGAAGAAAGTGATAATGAACAAGAAAATGTAAGACTATATTGTCAAAAGAATAACCTTATTTTTGAAACTAAAACTGTTAGAGAAAAAGCAGTTGGAAACTTTCAAGATTGGGCAAGAAATTATCGATATGATTTTTTTAAAGAGTTATATATAAAATACAATGCTAAGGCTTTATATGTTGCCCATAATTTAGATGATTATTTGGAAACTTATTACATTCAAAAAGAAAGAAGAACAAATACTAGATGTTATGGTATCGCACAAGAAAGTTATATTAATGAAATGCGAGTTATTAGACCTTGTTTAAATGTTTTGAAAAATGATTTATTAGAGTATTGTATGGAAAATAAAATTTATTATAGTATAGATTGTTCTAATTTAACTGATGATTTTTTAAGAAATAGAATAAGGCATCATATTTTAGATAAAATGTCTAATGAAGAAAAGTATGACTTGAAGAAAAAAATTGAAATAGAAAATGAAAAATTAAAAGAAAAGTTTGTTGTAGTTGACCAAGCTTATGATAAATATATTTGTGAAAATAATATTTCTTTTGAATTGTTTAAAGAAAATGACGATATAATAGAATGTGTCCTTTTTAAATTAATTAATAAGAAGAATTTTAGCATCAGGGCAATAAAAGATATAATAAAACAAGTAAAAGGAAATAAGTCAAATTTAATTATTCCTTTAGATAAAGAAAGAAGTTTAGTTAAGGAATATGAAAAAATCTCTATCCAAGAGAATGATAGTCCTGATTATTATTTGTACACGATAAATAGACCAAGAGAATTTGATTGTAAATATTTTAGTGTCTATAAAGTTGGAGATGGAAAACATCAGTTGAAATTGAAAAAAGAAGATTTTCCTTTGACTATAAGACCTTATTTTGAAGATGATTATATTGAACTAGAAAATGGAAAGAAAAAAATAAGTCGTGTTTTTATAGATAATAAAATAGGAGTGTCTAAAAGAAAAAAATGGCCTGTTGTAATTAATGCTCAAGGATTAATTTTACTTGTATGCGGATTGACAAAGCATTATAATTATTCAAAGAGTAGAGAAAATTTTGATTGTGAAATTTATATCTATGAAAAAGTAAATAAGGAGGGATAAGTGTGCAAGAGAAAAAAAGAAATACTTTTGGTTTTTTATTACCGTGGATTTTAATTATTTTATTTGTAGTTGGCTTACTATATTCTAATGGTAAAAGCGACAATAAAAAGGATTATACAATTAATGAATTAATTCAAGCATTAGAAAGTGATCCTGCTGATGATACTATTGAATTTAAGTCTTTAAAGAGAAAACCTATTGTTGAAGGTGTTAGTGAAAAGATTTATGGAAAAGTTATCATTAATGGAAAAGAATATTCTTATTCTGTTTCTTATAGTGTTAGTGAAGAACGTGAAGAAAGACTTAATGCTGCGATTGATGCTATTTCTGGATTATCAGAAGAAGTAATTGACCCCAACAAGAATGATGTTTGGTTGAATATTTTAATATTTGTAGCACCTACACTTTTACTTATTTTAGCAGGAATATTTATGTTGTCTAAGGTTAGTTCTAGTGTTGGTAGAGATAATTCTAATAAGTCATCTTTTGATTTTGGAAAGAGTAAAGCAAGACTTGAAGAGGCTCCTAAAGTTAGATTTAGTGATGTTGCTGGCTGTGATGAAGAAAAAGAAGAAATGGAAGAACTTGTAGAATATTTGAAAAGACCAAAGAAATTTGGTGCTATGGGTGCAAGAATTCCAAAGGGTGCTATTTTAAAAGGACCTCCAGGAACAGGAAAAACATTGCTTGCTAAGGCTATAGCAGGAGAAGCTGGTGTTCCTTTCTATTCTATTTCAGGTTCTGATTTTGTTGAAATGTTCGTTGGAGTTGGAGCAAGTAGAGTAAGAGATATGTTTGCTAGAGCTAAAGCAACAGCACCTTGTATTATTTTTATTGATGAAATAGATGCTGTTGGTCGTCAAAGAGGTGCTGGATTTGGTGGTGGACACGATGAAAGAGAACAAACATTAAATCAACTTCTTGTTGAAATGGACGGATTTGAAGAAAATAGTGGAATTTTAGTTATTGCGGCTACTAATAGACCTGATGTTTTAGACCCTGCACTTTTAAGAGCTGGAAGGTTTGATAGACAAATTACAATTCCTTTACCAGATAGAAAAGGAAGGGAAGCAATCTTAAAAGTACACGCTAGAAATAAAAAGTTAGCAAGTGATGTAAACTTAGAAAATCTTGCTAGAAGAACTCCAGGATTTAGTGGAGCAGAACTTGAAAATGTTTTAAATGAAGCTGCTATTTTAGCAGTTAGGTCAAATAAAAGTGAAATTGATATGGAAGATTTAGATGAAGCTATTGATAGAGTAATGAGTGGACCTGCTAAAAAGAGTAGAATTGTTACGGAAAAAGAAAAGAAATTAGTGGCTTATCACGAATCAGGACACGCTTTAATTGGAATGAAGATTAAAGATGCCAATGTCGTTCAAAAAGTTACTATTATTCCTCGTGGAGATGCTGGTGGTTATGTTCTTATGACTCCAGAAGATGACCAAACTTTACAAACTAAGAGCCAATTATTAGCTCAAATAACTAGTTATCTAGCAGGTAGAGTTTCTGAAGAAATATTCTTTAAAGATGTTACTACAGGAGCTCAATCAGATATTCAAGCCGCTACTAGAATTGCTAGAATTATGGTAACAGAACTTGGAATGTCTAAATTAGGACCTGTTCAATATGAAACAAACAATGGTAGTGTTTTCTTAGGTAGAGATTATGCGAACACTTCTAAAAATTTCTCAGGACAAGTTGCTTATGAAATTGATAAAGAAGTAAGAGATATTATTGATACTTGTTATGAAAAAGCTAGAAAAACAATCGAGGAAAATAAGGATACATTAATTCTTATTGCAGAAGCTTTGCTTGAAAAAGAAACTTTGACAAGAGAAGAAATAAAAGCTATTGTTGAAGAAGGAAAAATGCCTAAAGTTAATAAAACAAGAAAAGCTAAAAAAGAAGAAAATAAAGAAACAAACGAAGAAAAATAAGTTTCTTAGTATTCTCAAGGTTGGCTTAATTAGCCAATCTTTTTCTTTTCCAACAATATAATTAATGTTACAATATTAAAGTTGAATTGGAGGGTTACTTATGGATTATTTAATTAGAGGTTTAGCTCTTAATAATAAAATTAGAATTTTAGCAACTGATAGTACTTTGAGTTGTCAAGAAGCAAGTAAAATTCACGATTGTTATCCTGTTGCTAGTGTAGCGTTAGGTAGGGTTTTAACAGGTGCTGCCATTATGGGAACGATGCTTAAAGGAGAAGAACAATTAACTATTCAAGTAAATGGTAATGGTACTGCAGGTACTATTATGGCTGATGCTAATGGAAAAGGTGAAGTAAAATGTTTTATGTCTAATCCGCACGCTGAAAGTGAAAATGGTTTAGTTAAAGAAGTTGTTGGAGATTTAGGTTTTTTAAAAGTTATCAAAAATGTTGGAATGAAAGAAAGTTTTGGTGGCGAAGTTCTTTTACAAACTGGAGAAATTGGAGATGATTTAAGTTATTATTTCTATACAAGTGAGCAAATTCCTTCAGTTGTTGGATTAAGTGTAATTTTAAATGACTTCGGAAATATAAAAAAAGCAGGTGGCTATATTATTCAAATATTACCAAATGCAGGAGAAGATGTAATTGATAAAGTAGAAGAAAGGGTAAAGGCTTTTTCTAATTTGAATGAATTGTTAAAAACTAAAAAAATTGAAGATATTTTAAAAGAAATGTTTGAAGATTTTTATGTAATGCAAACAATAGATTTAAAATATAAATGTAATTGTAGTAAAGAAAAATTTGCTGCAGGAATTAAATTAATTGGAAATGAAGAAATCGAAGATATGATTAATGTTGATAAAGGTTGTCATATTAAATGCAATTTTTGTCGTAAAGAATATGTTTTTGATGAAGAAGATTTGAAAAAGTTATTATCTTAATTTTTGGTTTTAAAAAAGTTGATAGGTGTTATAATACTTAAAAGGAGATAAATATGAAAAAGTTAGGAAAAGTATTATTGATAAGTTCTACATTGTTGACTTTGGTAGCGTGTGGAAAAGAAGAAAGTAAAGTTACTTTAAGTGAAAGTAGTGTTAGTAAAGTAAGTTGTGAATTACAAAGTGATAATACAACTTATAAATGTGATGTTAAATCAAATGGTGTAAATGACGGTGTTCTTGTTTTAGGAGCGTATGTTTATATTAATTCTGAAAAAGATGTTATTACTAGAGTTTCTATTTATCAAAATGGAGAAAGTGAAGAATATGGAAAAGCTTTGTTAAATGGTTCTTTACGTGTTCCTGATGCTCAAACTTTTTATAACAAATATGTTAATATTGGAACAGACGGTTTAAGTATTAAAGAAATTAATAAACTTAAATATACTAAAAAAGAAGATATCAAAGCTGTTTGTAATCGTGATAATGGAAATGAATGTGGAACAGGTGGAAAAAGTATTTATAAACCTGCTGATTTAGAAACTGGGGCAACGGGTACTGCTGATGCTTATATTAACATTTTAAAAGCTGCTGTTGAAAAATATAATGAGGTTAAATAAGGTGTAGAAATTTCTACATCTTTTTATTTTCTGGAATTTATTTCTTTTTTTATTAATGAGTTTTTCTTATAATAATTAAGGTGATTATTTTGTTTAAAATAGGAAATGTAGAAATTGTAAATAGAATTGTAGCGGGTCCAATGGCGGGTTATACCAATAGTTCTTATCGACAAATTGCTAAGGAATTTGGAGTAGGTTTGGTTTATAGTGAAATGATAAGTGATAAGGCTTTGATTTATAATAGTTCTCGTACTTTTAAAATGATAGAAAGTAAAGATAAGGAACACCCTCTTGCTATTCAACTTTTCGGAGGAGAAATAAATTCTATGGTTGAAGCAGCTAAGATTATTGAAAAAAGGTCAAAAGCAGACATTTTAGACATAAACTTAGGCTGCCCTGCTCCTAAAGTGATAAAAGGAAAAGCAGGTTCATATTGGCTTAAAAACCCTCAAAAAATATATGAATTAGTAAAAGAAATTGTCGCAAATGTTTCTATTCCAGTTACGGTTAAAATTCGTTTAGGTTGGGATTGTAATCACATTAATGTTTTAGAAGTTGCTAAATTAGTGGAAAAAGCAGGAGCAAGTGCAATAGCAATACACGCTAGGACAAAAAGTCAACTGTATCAAGGAAAATCTGATTGGTCTTATATTAAACTTGTAAAAGAAAATGTTTCTATTCCCGTGATTGGAAATGGAGATATAAAAACAAAAGAAGATGCTAAAAAGATGTTAGAAGAAACTGGCTGTGATGCAGTAATGATTTGTCGTGGAGCATTAGGTAATCCTTGGCTTTTTGCTTCTTGTCTTTCTTATCTTAAAGGTGAAGATTTTAAAGATGTTAGTTTTCAAGAAAAAAAAGAAGTTTGTTTAAGACACGCTTCGTATTTAATTGAAGAATTAGGAGAAATTATCGCAATGAAAGAAATGAGAAGTTTATCTTGTTTTTATATCAAAGGAATAAAAGCGGCTAATCCATATAAAGTAAGACTTTGTAATATTGAGAAATATCAAGATTTAGTGGCTATTTTAAATGAAATTGAAAATAATATAAATTGAAAAAAAAGTTACTATCAAGTATAATTTTTAAATGTAATGAAAATAGGTGAGAAAATGAAATATGAAGATTTAAGAATTAATGAAGATATGCCTGAGCAAGAGGCTATTAGGAGAGAAAAGTTATTAAAATTAGAAGAGTTAGGAGTTAATCCTTTTGGACAAAGATATGAGGTTAAAGATTTTTCTTTGGATTTGAAAGAAAAGTACGCTGATAAAACACACGAAGATTTAGAAGAATGTGAAGTTTTAACTAGTATTGCAGGAAGAATAATGGCTATTAGAGATATGGGAAAAGTGGCTTTTATTCTTATTCAAGATAAAAAAGGAAGTATTCAAGCATATTTAAGAAAAGATGCTTTAGAAGAAAAAGAATGGCAAGTATATAAATTAGCTGATATTGGTGATATCGTAGGAATTGAAGGAAGACTTATGAAAACAAGAACTAACGAACTTACTATTAAAGTTAGTAAATATACTCATTTAGTTAAGTCCTTAAGACCTTTACCTGAAAAATTCCACGGACTTGCTGATATTGAAGAAAGAAGTAGAAGAAGATATGTTGACTTAATGGTTAATGAAGATTCTCGTAGAATAGCTTTTTTAAGACCAAAAGTTATTAGAGCAATGCAACATTACTTGGATAATTTAGGATATACTGAAGTGGAAACTCCAGTTTTAGGAACTATTTTAGGAGGAGCAAGTGCTCGACCTTTTGTTACACATCATAATACTTTAGATATTGATATGTATTTAAGAATAGCAACTGAATTACCTTTGAAAAGATTATTAGTAGGTGGAATGGACGCTGTTTATGAGTTTGGTAGATTATTTAGAAATGAAGGAATGGATAAAAATCATAATCCAGAGTTTACAACAGTAGAAATTTATAAAGCTTTTTCTGATTTAGAAGGAATGATGGATTTAACGGAAGGGTTATTTGGAGCCGCTGTTTTAGCCGCTAAAGGAAGTTATGAAGTTGAATGCCGTGGACATAAAGTTTCCCTTGAACCTAAATTTAAAAGAATTCATATGGTTGATGCTATAAGAGAAAAAACAGGAATTAATTTCTTTGATAAAATGAGTTTAGAAGAAGCTAAAAAATTAGCAAAAGAACACGATATTGAAATTGAACCACATTTCCAATATGGACATATTGTAAATGCTTTCTTTGAAAAATATGTTGAAGAAACTATTATTGAACCAACTTTTGTCTTTGGACACCCTATTGAGATTTCTCCTTTAACAAGAAAAGACCCTAATGATGAAAGATTTACTCAAAGGTTTGAATTATTTATATGTGGTAGTGAATATTGCAATGCTTATACCGAACTTAATGATCCTTTAGACCAAGTTGAAAGATTTGAAAATCAATTAAAAGAAAGAGAACTTGGAAATGATGAAGCTAATGATATGGATAAAGATTTTATAGAAGCTTTGGAATATGGAATGCCTCCAGCAGGGGGAGTTGGAATTGGTATTGATAGACTTGTTATGCTAGTAGCAGAAGTTTCTACAATTAGAGAAGTAATTCTTTTCCCTACTATGAAACCAAGACAATAGATAGATAAAATGATTATCTATCTTTTTTTTGGCTATAATTATTTGTGTTAAAACATAAATTGAATATGGAGGTTGAATTTAATGCTATCTAGTTTTTCTTTATGTTCAAAAAGAATTATGTCGATTGCCGAAAGTTTAGCGTATGATTTTGGACACATTAATGTGGGTAGTGAACATTTACTATTATCTTTATCAAAAGATAAAAATTATTGTTTTAAAAGACTTTTAGAAAAACAAGGAATTACATATTCTAAAATCAAAGAAAATATTTTAAAAATTAATCCTTTAAGAAATCTAAAACCTGTTTATATGGAATATAGTCTGCATCTAAAAAATATTGTCGATTCCGCATTAGAAGAAAGCAAAAAAAATAATGAAAACCAAATAGAAATAGAAAGGTTAACTAAAGCAATGCTTTCCGATATTGATAGTTTTGCCGTGCAGATAATAATGGGCTTAGACGGAGATGTCGAACAATTAAAAAAAGAAGTTGAAGAAAATAAAAGTGAATATGGAGAAAATATTGAGGATTTAATTAACTTAAATCAAAAAGTTTTAAAGAATAATCCAAAACTTATTGGAAGGGAAAAAGAGTTGAATGAAATTCAAGATATTTTATTAAAAAGAAACAAGAGAAATATTATTTTAATTGGTGAACCAGGGGTTGGTAAAACCGCAATTATTGAAGAACTTGCTAAAAGAATTAACAATAAAAATGTTAAAAAAGGTTTAGAAAACAAAGTTATTTATCAATTAAATATTTCTGATATTGTCGCAGGAACAAAATATCGTGGGGAATTTGAAGAAAAATTGAAGAAAATCATTAAAAAAGTGAAAAATAAAAAAGAAATTATTTTGTTTATTGATGAAATACATAGTATTGTAGGAGCAGGTGGAGCAGAAGGTGCGATAGATGCTTCTAATATTCTAAAACCTTATTTATCAAGTGGCGAAATAAATTGTATAGGAGCGACTACTTTCGACGAATATAGTAAGAGTATTGAAAAAGAAAAAGCTTTTCAAAGAAGATTTCAAACTTTGAAAGTAGTAGAATCTTCAGTTTCGGAAACAAAGGAAATTCTTTTAAAAACTAAAAAAGATTACGAAAATTATCATCATATTAAAATTGATGATGCTGCGATTGAAGAAATAGTAGAATATTCATCTTCTTATATTTTGAATAGAATGTTTCCAGATAAGGCTATTGATTTGTTAGATGTATTGTGCGTAAAAGCCAAAAATGATAATAAGGATTTAGATTTAGAAAATACGAAAGAATATTTAAAGTCTTTCTTAAAATCTTTTATAAATGAAGAAAATATAGAAAAAATAAAAGTTGTTTTAGAAAAGAAATATCCTAATTTGAATACCAATGAATTGTTGCACATTTTAAAAGATGTGAAAAGAAAAAAAGATAAACCTTTAGTAAGTGTTTTCTTATTATGTGAAAAAGAAAATGAGATTATTAAAGACCTTTCTTTAGAACTTGAAGATTTTTCTTTTTTGAAATTAGATTTAAAAGAATATAGTGATAACATTTCTGTAAGTAAGATGTTAGGAGCAATGCCAGGATATGTTGGATATGAGCAAAATACTGTTTTTGATAGTGTTATGAAAAATTATAATTCAGTTATTTTGTTTGAAAATTATGATTATGCTTCTGAAAAGATTAAAAATGTAGTGAACTCTATTTTAAAGGAAGGAGTTATTAAAGATAACGCTCAAAGAAAAATAGATTTTAGAGGTAGTTTGATTTTTATTGAAGGACAGATTAAAGCAAAAAGTAGTTTTGGTTTTGTAGGAAAGATAGAAAATAAAATAGATTTAGAAACTGATTATGTAGTTAAGTTAGGATAATGAAAAAAGAAGATGTTTAAGCATCTTCTTTTGTTTTTAATATTGGAAAACTTTTGTAAATTAGATGTAATACGAAGAAAACAGTTAGACCTGTTGTTCCTATTAATATGGCTGTTGTATTGTTTTTTGAATAATTAACTATTTCATAAATAAATAAAGCTATCATTGGTAGGACAATAAATATTTGAGGTAATTTTATTTTTCTAAAGAGAATATCACAAATGTTATAAAATAATAAAGAACCACCGATTATAATAAAAACAAAGTTTGGATTTATATCTTTAGGATTTAGAGCAACTAAGGATACTGCTAAAGACATTGCTAAGGCATTAAGTCCTCTTGAAAATCTATATACGTGGTTTGATTTTGTAAATATAAATGTAGAAGCCATAAAAAAGCAAAAAAGGAAAGGTAAAGATATATCATAAAAAATATTTGATTTGATATCAGTGGAAAAAATAGTTCCTATTAAACCAATACATAGTAATACAGAACCGATTACACCAAAGGTGATAGTAGTTATTTTGATTGTTTTATTCATATTCTTCACTTCCTAGATATGAGTTATTTTAAAACAAAATGAAATCTTTATCAATGCATTATTGTTAACATAATTTAAATTTTCCTTTTGTTATTTCTTTACTTATAAAAATTATTATTATATAATTTAATCTGCGTAGTGAAGACGCAGCTTTTCTGCTACTGAAAAAGTAGACAAGTTAGACCAAAGGAGGGCATAAGAAATGGCTAAATACGAAATCATGTACATCTTAAATGCAGAATTAGATGAAGCAACTCGTAACCAAGAAATTGCAGCATTAGCTAAAATATTAACTGATAATGGTGCTAAAGTTTTGGAAACTAATGAGTGGGGAGTTAGAGAACTTGCTTATGAAATTAAGTTCCAAAAAAGAGGTTACTATGTTGTATTAACTTTAGAAGCTTCTGATAATAAAGCAACAGAAGAATTTAAGCGTTTATCAACAATTAATAAAAATGTACTAAGAAGTTTAATAGTACGCATCTAATGGAGGAAAAAATATGATAAATAGAGTAGTTTTAGTAGGAAGAATTACAAAAGACCCAGAACTAAGAAGAACATCTACCGGTACACCTGTTGTATCCTTCACCTTAGCGGTAGATAATCGTTTTGCACCAAAAGATTCTGAACGTACTGCAGATTTTATTTCTTGTATTGCTTGGAATAATACTGCAGAAGTAATGGAAAAATATGTAAAAAAAGGTGCATTACTTGGTGTTGACGGAAGATTACAAACTAGAACTTATGATGGTAGAGATGGAAAAAAAGTTTATGTTACTGAAGTTGTTTGTGAAAGTTTAAGAATGCTTGATAGCAAATCATCTTCAAGAGGCGACAATTTCATCAATAGCATTGAATCATATGAACCAACAAATAACAAAATAGAAAATAAAAATGAAGTAGAAGAATCTGATTTAGGTTTTGATATCTCAGATGAAGATCTACCATTTTAGAAAGTGAGGATAATCTAATGGCTTTTAAGAAACAAAGAAGTAGAAAAAAAGTTTGTTATTTTAAGAAAAATAACATAACTACGATAGACTATAAAGATGTTGAATTATTACGTAGATTTATTTCTGCAAATGGAAAAATTGCTCCAAGGAGAGTAACTGGAACAAGTGCAAAATATCAACGTATGTTAGCAACAGCTATTAAAAGAGCAAGAGAAATGGCTTTATTACCATACGTAGTAGACTAATATATAATAACAATATAATAAAAGCATAAATTGAGTTTAACTTGATTTATGCTTTTTTACTTAACAATAAAGTGTTTTAAAACTTGAAATTAAAAAAGGTATTTTGATATGAATAAGGTTCTTCATATTTAAATACCTTTTCTATTATTTTTTTGTTTTTGGTCTATCAAAAAATTCTTTTAGATTTGCAGTAGAACCGAGCATACTTCCACTTCCACGTATAGGTCTTTCCATTGGAATTTCTTTGTTTTCTTCAATGATAATTGTTTCGTGTGGGATTGTTTCTTCTGGAACGTAATCTTGTGGGGAAAGTAAAGGTTTTTCTTCGGAAATAGCCATTAATGGCACTTCTTCAGGTTCTTCAATTATCTCTTGAATAATTGGTTGTTCTATAATTGTAGGTTGTTGACTAATAATTGTTTTTGGTTGTTCTACAGGTTTGATTTCTTCAATTATTTTAGGTTCTTCCTTAACAACAGGAATAGGTTCTTCTTCAATAGTTGGAGCAGGTTCTTCTTTGACTTCTTCTACTTTTTGAGATGTTTGTTCTTCTTTCATCTCTAAACTTTCTAAAAAGGCTTTAATTGACTCTAATTCGTCATCTTCATCTTCTGGTTCACTGATTTTTGAGGTGAAGTCATCATCTTTAGGAATAGGAGAAAAAGAGGTATTTTCTTTGCTAGCCTTTCTTTCATCTAACTTTTTTCTTCTTTCTTCTCTTGCTTTTTCTTCTGCATATTTTATTGTGGTTTCAATATTATAAAATCCAGTTTCTTCAAAAGTAAAAACATTTCTTTCCCATTGTTTTTCTTTTTTCATTGCACCTCTAGTATCATATTTTGATTCCCACCATTTTCCTTGTTTTAGTTTAGCAGGTTGACATCTCAACATTTTAACTACAGATTCACCTTCTTGAAGTCTTAATAATTCTTCTGGTCTTATCAAAGGTTCAGAAGACAAGGAAGAACTTGTAGAGGTTGATTTATCTTTTCCTTTGCTTTTACTTTGTGATTTGCTAACTTCAGTTTTCATACCACATAAGTCTGAAAAATATTTAGCAGTATTATAATCGTTTGTAGCAAGGTAAATTAATAAGTTACAGTTATCACGAATAGTATCTCCAATTTTTCCATATTTTTCTTCTAGTTGATTTAATCCTTGAATAATTAACATAAAGAAGATTCCTCTGGAACGCGAAACGGTAATTTTATTATCCATACCTGGAATCTTTGGAATGTTCGCAAATTCATCGATAATAAAGTTAACAGGGTGAGGTAAAGTATTTTCTTTGGTATGAGAAGCAACATCAATTAAGGCTTTATATAATTGAGTGATGAATAATGAAGCAAAGACGTGTCGATTTTCTTTTTCATCAGGAACAATTAAATAGACGGCACAAGGTTTTTTTCCAACTTCCGTTAAATCAATATCGTTTTGACAAGTAGCATATTGAATATCAGGTTCCGTAAATGGATATAATCCTGATTGAATGGTAGAAGTAATAGTTCCTTTTGTTTCTCCACCTGCTGACAATGTTCCTCTTGCTCTTGCTCTTGCAGCAGAAGAAACATCTCTAATATCAAAATAATCCATAATAGAAGAAGCATTTAAGGTTAAGTTAGAAGCTACTGAAGATAAGTTAAAGTTGTTTTCAGTAATACCAAGTTCTGGATTTTCACTATCTTCTAGCATTCCTATCAAAATACCAGCAACGACGTTAGCAGCAGATTTTACCCAATAAGAATCTTTAGGGTCTTTCTCAGGGAAAAGAGTTAAAACAATATCGTTTATTTCATCAATAGCTTTTCCTTTTAAAGTAGATTCACGCCTTTTAATTTCTAATGAACAGTCATCTAAAGTAGCAAAAGCAATACCACTGTAGACATAAAATTCATCTTTATATTCACTTATATCAGTAGCAACTTTGTAGGTTTGTTGCATTTTTTTATGGTCCATACCCTTAATTACTTTTACTTGGCTTTTTTGATTTACGGCTTCTTGATAATATTTCCAAGCCATATAACAAGGGTTCCAACAATCAGATTTATCAATAACATCTCTTAGATTTATTGAAATTATTTTATATCCATTATCTTGGAAAGTTTTTGAAGTAGCTTCAAATAATTCTCCTTTTGGGTCTGCCATTACGACACTTGGTTTTAATTTTGAACGAGCTAAGAAATTTAGAGTAGGTAAGACAAGTCGAGAAGTTTTACCAGAACCAGTAGTACCTATAACAAGACAGTGAGTTCCTTTTTTATAATTGGCGTATGTTTTTCCATTTGGCATAACTTTAGTAGAAACAACAAATCCATTTACTTTAGTTTTTGCTAGTTCTCCATATTCAATTTTAGGAAATTCTTTGTCTATTTCATCTTGTTTCATCCACCTTGAAGTACCCATTTTGTCGCCACCTAATGTGTCTTTAATATCTTCCTTTGGAGGCTTATAAGTGATGATAGCAATACAGATTACTATAAAAGAAGATGCTGCAATGCAAACACCAAGATCTCCTAGTTTATCATAATAAGGAATTGAAGTTATTATAGAATTAATTGTACTGTTATCTCTTAAAATATACAAAGCTGCAGAGAGAATAGAGATAAAAAATAGACATATTATTAATCTATCAAAAAAACTTAGAGTTTTTTTATTCTTTTTTTTCTTTCCCATATAAGAATCCCACCTTTTCTTATACATATTGTATAAATAATTATAAATTATTTTAAATAATAATAAAAGAGTTTATATTTTGAATATAACAAAAAAACTGGGTTATTATAATTTAACCCAGAATTTTCTAACTTTATCTCCATTTTCTAAGGTGATTTCACCTTCAGGATCTTGAACTGCTCCATTGTTCATAGAAACTCTAGCAGCAGTAACGTTTAGTTTATGACAAGTCAAAAGAATGTCTTTTAATCCGTGTTCTCTTGCTTTAACGATTGCTTCTCTTAAACAAACAGAACCAAAGCCTTGATTTCTAAAACGAGGAGGAACTCCATATAATATATTACCTCCGTGATTAGTAGTGAAATCATTTAGTTTAGGTCTAATAACTGCAAAGCCATATATAGTGGTTTCTTCCATTAAAAAGTAGTATATTTCAGGGAAATCATTTTTTTCATCGGCAACTTCATCGAGCAAGTTTAAAAATTTATTATAATCCCCATCATATTTTTCTAAAACTTCAAAGTCCATATAGATAGTTGGCAAGGTTCTCCAATTTCTAATAAACTCATTGAATTTTTCTTCATCATTTTCAGTTAAGCGGTAAAGTTTTAAAGCCATTAATATCACCTAAACATATTATAACATTTTTAAGTTGAAATACCAAAGATAATATTTGATAATTATATAAAAGGTGTGGATTTATAATGACTTTTGTAGGAATATGCAAAGATTTAGCAAATGACGGAAAAGGAATAGTCGAGTATGAAAATAAAATTGTTTTAGTAGATAATTTATTAGTAGGAGAAAAAGCTGAAATTGAAATATATAACGAATTATCTCGTTGTTCTTACGGAAAAGTTGTAAAGTTAATAACTAAATCAAAAGATAGAAAAGAAACATTATGTCCAAATTATAAAAAATGCGGCGGTTGTCAATTAATGCATTTGGATTATGAAAAGCAACTTGAGTTTAAAAAGGAACAAATAAAAAGAGCCTATAAAAGAATTGCTAATATTGATGTTGATGTTTTAGAACCTCTTTTTGCTAATGAATTTGGATATCGTAATAAAATTGAATTACCTGTCGTTGATAATAAAATTGGTTTTTATAAAAATGGTACAAAACAAATTGTTCCAATTATTAATTGTAAATTAGTGGATAATAAAACTAATGATGTTATAAGGATTATTTCTAGTATTATTAAAATTACAAAACCTGACATTAAACATATTGTTATAAAAAGGTCGTTTAAATTAGACCAAACAATGTTAATAGTAGTTTCTAAGGAAAAAGAATTCTTAAGAAAAGAAGAATTTTTTGAAAAGATAATTAATCAGATACCTTATTTAACTACTTTGATACATAACATTAATAAGAATAAGCATCTAACGTTATCAAATAAGAATGTTACGATATTTGGAAAAGGATATATTGAAGATGAAATATTAAATACTAAGTTTATAGTTTCGGCTTCTTCTTTTTATCAAGTAAATGCGTTTCAAACAGAAACTTTGTATGCTACTGCTATAGAACAAGCAAAAATATCTAAAAAAGATGTTGTTTTAGATGCTTATTGTGGAGTAGGAACTATTGGAATTTTAGCTTCTAAATATGCTAAAAAAGTATATGGAGTAGAAATAAATATAGAAGCAATAAAAGATGCTAGAAAGAATGCTAAGTTAAATAAAATTGATAACATAAGATTTGTCTGTAATGATGCTAAAAAGTTCTTGAAGTCAGAAGCAAAAGATGCCAATATTTTGATACTTGACCCACCAAGAGCAGGCTCTGATAAAGAATTCTTGGATTTAGTAATAGAAAGAAAATTTCCTAAGATAGTTTATATTTCTTGTGATTATCAAACTCAAGCAAGGGATCTAAAAAGGTTAGAACCTTACTATGAAATAAAGAAAGTACAGCCAGTGGAAATGTTTCCAAATACATACCATGTGGAGACAATAGTGTTGCTATGTCTAAAGGATGCCAAAAAGTAGTAAAATACACAGAAATTATGTGTTTTGAACTATTTTTTAGACATTTTGTCTTCAATATTGATGTTGATGGAAGTCGCGAAAAGACTATAAAAGACTACATAAAGGTTAGTGCAGTTGCTAACCTAGAGTGTGGGAATATGTAAATTAAAGAAAAAGAAATGATATTATCCTCGCCAAATTTTAAGTAAAGGGTAAGTGTTGACTTATCCTTTTATTTTGGTATAATAAAGTTATAAAAGTTATAAAAGTTATAAAGATTTGTTGGAGAGTGTAAAATGGAATTTAAAGATAAAGTAGAATACGCAAGAAAAAAATTAAATATAAGCCAATCTGAATTGGCTTTAAGATTAAAATCATCATTTGCCATGGTGAATAGATGGGAAAGTGGAAAAACTGTTCCTTCAGCGAAAAAAGAGAAAGAATTTAATTTGTTTTGTGAAGAAAACGGTATTTCCTTCAATGAAGAAAAAAAAGATAATATATTTGGAACAAAAATAATTACTGCGCAACAAATAGATACTTGGTTTAGCGAAGAAAGTATAACAAGTCAATGCATATTTCCTGAATTGGTAAGAAGATTAATTCTAGAAAGCACAAAAAATATAAAACATATAAATTTTCCTAATGGAGACAAAATATATACTCCCGGTTTTGATGGAGAATTAATATGTGATAGTGAATCAATTTTTGTTCCAAACGGCAAAAGTGTTTGGGAAATTGGTGCAACTTTGAAAAGTTCAAAGAAAAAAATAACCTCCGATTACAAAAAAAGGACAGAAAACACACCGTTAGCAACCAGAAAAGAAACATCTTTTATTTTAGTGACTCCGAATATCTTTAGTAACAAAGGAAATTGGTGTAAACAAAAAGAAAACGAATGGAAAAGTGTAAAAATTATTGATTGTAATGACTTAGAGTTATGGTTAAGCTTTTGCATTAACACTTCTATTTGGTTAGCTGAAAAATATATGAATAAGATTCTTAAGATAAGCACTTTTGATAATTATTGGGGAAAGTTCAAAGCTAGAACGACGCCCCATCTTACTGAGTCATTTTTTGTTGAAAAAAGAGAAAATGAATTAAACAAAATTGAAGATTTATTAGTCACAAATAAAATAATAAAAATAGCCGCTCATTCAAGATTGGAGAGCATGGGATTTATACTTTCATCCTTTTCTAGCAAATATCACCAACTAAGTAATCGTGTAATTATTGTTGAGGATATAGAAACATTAAAATTTATCGAAAACTTTGTTTCTAATAAAATAATAATTGTTTCTTTTCAAATTAATACATATTCATTTGTTGATAAAAATCAATATATTTTATTGTATGGAAGAGATTATGATGAAACTAATTCCATGGATATAGTTTTAGGGTTGAGATCTTCTAATTTGATTACCACTGTATTAAAAAGAGACATGAATGTGGATGAAAATATAATAAAAAAAATCAAAAACAAATCAAAAAACAGTGTAACTTTGGTAATAAAAGAATTAGCTTCTAGTTCTGATATTATGTCTGTTCCTTGGAATAAAGAAGATTTGGTAACTCTTATTCCATTATTATTGATTGGAAGAATAAATATTAACGATAAAAATGATTTAGCAATTTTGCAAAAGTTTATTTTTAACAATGATATTGATAGTTATTTGTTATGTGTTGAGAAATGGAGAAAAATTGATGACTCTCCTATCTTCTTTTATGACCATTTTATTAAGGTCAATGAAAAGGAGGCTGTTTGGATACAATTAAAAAACGAATTAAACCATTATTTTGAGAAAATAAAAAATACTATTCTCGAGATTTTTTCGAGTTATAATCCAAAATATGATTTAGAAAAAGATAAAAGAATTTTTGCTGATGTATACAATAAGAAATGGAAATATAACAAATATATAATTGAAGGATTATTAGATTCTATAATTTTATATTCTATTTACAATAAAAAAGAAAATGAAGTTAATTTGATAGTAAGTAAATTATTCGAAAATTTAAATAACGAAAAAAGTCTTCTTACTTTTTCTGAACATTTTATGAAAATGGCAGAGGCATCGCCATCATCATTTATTTTTAATATAAAAAATTTATTATCTAATAATAAATTGGATATTTTATTTAATAGTCCTGAAACAGATTTGTTTTTAAAAAGCAATGAATATTGTAATTTACTTTGGGCATTAGAATTAATACTATCTATAGAAGAATATAAGTTTGAATCATTAAATTTATTATATGATTTGTACGAGAAAGAGTACACTTATAATCTTTCCAACAGTCCTAAGGAAAGTTTAATAAATAAACTTCATTTTATAGATAATCACACATTATTGTCATTTGATGACAAAGAAAGATTTTTATCATCTATATTAAAAAGAGAAAAATCACATTTAGCAATAAGTCTAATTCTCTCATTATTGAATACAAATACAATAACTTTTACTGGAGCAGAATTGAGATGGCGATATTCAGAGATTATAGAGGATAAAATAACTTGGGAGAAAATTTTTAAATTCCAAGAAAAGATAATAATATCTATTTTGAATAATGATTTTACTAATGTTAATACGGTATTTAAACTATATGAATTAAAAAACAATTTAAGTTATAAATGTATATCTATAATTTTGAATTTCTGTATTGAACATTTTAAAGCTAACACTTACGAAGGAAATATGATTTACGAATATTTTGTTAAGGAAAAGTTTAATGTTTTTAGATACCATAAGGACGAATACAAGGATGTTCTTGTTTTGATAGAAAACGTAATAAATTATTTTACACCTAACGACTATTTAGAAAGTGTGTGTGTTTATTTTAGAGATTTTAGCTTTCATGGATGTCCAAACACCAGCTTAATACGTGAAAATTTTAGGGAAGAAGAAAAAGAAGCAAAAAAATTTAGAATCGATATTGTTAGCGAATTGATGGCAAAATACCCAAAGGAAGATGTGATTAAACGATTAATAGAGATTATACCAAATCAATACTTGTCGGCAAGTATTTTCGATGATATAGTCAATGATGATTTGGACTATAAGTTAATTATTGAAAAAGCGATTGTCTATAAAAAATATAATATTCTAAGTTATTTAATTGATAGTAATAGTGGCCTAGCTAAAAAAGTTTTAGCACTATTAAGTGATAACGAGTTTGAAAATATATTACCTGCTTTTGAAATATGTAATGGTAATATCCTTGATGATACTTTTTTAAGAAACAACGTCAATATCAAAAAAGTGTTTTCAAAAAGATATATGATGCATAACTTGTCTAATTATGAAATTGAAAAAATAAGAATTTTTAATCCAATATCATATTTATCATGGGTTAACTATAACATACCATTTGAACAATGGGAATTCGAAAAAATCTTAGATACAATGATGTTAGTTACTAATGAAAATATGGGTAATAGCACATATGTTATTGAAGAATTATTAAAAAAAATAGATAAGAATTATGCCTCAGAAAAATTACTACAAATAGAAATCAAATTTATTAATATTTTTCATAATCAACGATTGTTAAATGGCATTCTAGAATATTTATTTTTACATCCAGATGAATTAATTTATTTACTAGAAAATAAAGACGAAACATATCAAAACATTAGATATAAAATGTATAGTAGCTATTCTTTGCCTTGCAATTTTTATTCTAAACCAAAAGAATTATCAAATTTTATTAATTTATTTTTGAAATACGATTTAGGAAATGGACTTAATAATTCTGTCATGAAACAAAATTTGGGTCAAATCTTAGCTAGAACAAGTGATATTTGTCAAGATAATTTATTATCTAAAAATGTTAGAGCTATTATTGAGGAAGTAAAAGACGAGCAAGTTAATAGAGGGTATTATATAGGATTACTAAATTCTAGGGGCGCCAGATGGGTTGGAGATGGAACGACAGAATATAAAAAGGCAAAAGAACTCGAATTGTTAGCACAATCACTAATGTTAGAATTTCCTGAAACTAGCAAAATTGTGAAAATGATCTCAAGAGATTATTATAACCTGTCTAATCACGATAAAATGGATAACTTAATAATGGAAGATATTTTATAAAAATGTGTATTTTTATACACAATCCAAACAATATATGATATAATCTCCTTGTAATTATGCAAGGAGGTTTTTCATATGGAAATGATGTTATCATCTTTAGGAAATGATATTCGTAATTTTAGAATTGAAGCAGGGTTATCTCAAGAACAATTATCAACTTTATGTGGTATGGATAGAGCTCAATTATCTAAGATTGAAAAAGGAACTGTAATTGGTGTTACCTTTAATACTATTGCTAAAATTTATGATGCATTAGGAATGAAATTAGTTCCAGTTAAAGAAGAAATCAAGAATTTAGATGTTCATCCTTTTGTTAAGTGGGCTGGAGGTAAAACTCAATTATTAGAAGTTATTGAATCACATCTACCAGAAACGTTTAATAGATATTTTGAACCATTTGTAGGTGGCGGTGCTTTATTGTTTAAATTACAACCTAAAGCATTTTCTATTAACGATTCTAATGAAGAACTTATTTGTGTTTATAAGTGTTTAGAAAACAATGAATTGTTTGAATTATTAAAGAAAGAATTGTTAAAACACGAAGAAAATCATTCTGAAGAATATTATTATCGAGTAAGAGAAATGGATAAATCAGAAGGATTTGATAATCTTCCAATTTATGTAAGAGCAGGAAGAATGATTTATCTTAATAAAGCTTGTTTTAATGGTTTATATAGAGTTAATTCTAAAGGATATTTCAACGTTCCTTCTGGAAAGAAAAAAGTAGTTAATTGTTTTGATAAAAAGACATTTGATAATTTAAATTTATTCTTTAAAAATAGAAAACCTGTAATTACAAGTATTGATTTTGAAGAAGCAGTTAAAAATGCTAAAGCTGGTGACTTTGTATATTTTGATCCACCATATGATACATGGGAAGAAAAGAATAGTTTTACTTCTTATGATAAAAATGCATTTGGAAAAGAAGAACAAGTTAGACTTGCTAAAGTATTTAAAGAATTATCAGATAAAGGTGTATATGTAATGTTAAGTAATCATAATACAAAGTTTATCAATGAATTATATAAAGGATTCCATATCACTATAGTTCCTGCTAAAAGAATGATTAATTCTAAAGTAGATGGACGTGGTGAAGTTGAGGAAGTGATTATTACTAATTATGAATAAAAAAGTATTTATAAACGAAGAAAACTTTACCTTATATAATGATGATTGTTTTAAAAGATTAAAGAAATTGGAACCTAAATCAGTTGATATGATATTTGCAGATCCACCATACTTTTTATCAAGTGGAGGTGTATCATGTCATTCTGGAAAACAAGTATCAGTGAATAAAGCCGAATGGGATAAATCTATAACTATTGAAGAAAAGATCAAATTTAATAGAAAATGGATTAGATTATGTAGAGAAGTATTAAAAGATGATGGAACTATTTGGATTAGTGGTACTTTTCATAATATTTATGTAATTGGTATGGCTTTAGAATTAGAAGGATTTTCAATCATCAACAATATTACTTGGCAAAAGCCTAATCCTGCTCCTAACTTAGCTTGTAGATGTTTTACTAATTCCACAGAAACAATTTTATGGGCAAGAAAACAACTAACACAAAAAAAGAAAGGAAAACATACATTTAATTATTCTCTAATGAAAGAAGTAAACGGTGGTAAACAAATGAAAGATGTTTGGTTAATTCCTTTAGTAACTAAAGAAGAAAAGAAATATGGTAAACATCCAACTCAAAAACCATTAGCGTTACTTGAAAGAATCATATTAGCATCTACTAATGAAGGAGATTTAGTATTAGATCCTTTCAATGGTAGTGGCACAACTGGTTTAGTTAGTGTAAAATTAAAAAGAAGATATATTGGTATTGATAAAGAATTAGAATATTGTGAATTAACTAAAAGAAGATATTTAGATTTATTAAATAAAATGGAGGATAAGTAGTATGGAAAAAGCAGGCGTAATTTATATTTTAACAAATCCATCTTTCCCAGAATATGTAAAGATTGGATACGCAGACGATGTAAATAGAAGATTAAAAGAATTAAATAGAAGTGAATGTATTCCATTTGCATTTAGACTTTTTGCCTACTATGAAGTTTCAAATAGATTATCTGATAAAAAGATTCATGAAATGATTGATAGATTAAATCCTAATTTAAGATCGATTGATGAATTTGAAGGAAAGAAAAGAGTTAGAGAATTCTATGCGATGGATGCTGAAGAAGCTTATTCGTTATTGGAAGCTATTGCTGAAATTAACGGATTAAAAGAAAAATTACATAGAGTTGCTCCTTCTAAAGTAGAAGAAGAACAAAAAGAAAAAGCAGAATCAATTAGATTAGAATCTTTTAGATTTTCAATGTGTAATCTAAAAGAAGGTGATGTTATTGAATTTAAATATGATAGAAATATAACTTGCGTTGTTAAAAACGATAAAAAAGTTATTTATGAAGGTGAAGAATATTCTTTGTCAGCACTTGCCCAAAAATTAACTGGCAAGAATTATCCTCACCCAGGTCCAGAATATTGGTATTATAACGGAGAAAGACTTTGTGATTTAAGAGAAAGAATACAAAGTAAGGGAGGCAACAACTAATGGAAAGAAATTTTAAAGAATGGTTATTTACAATGAGAGATAGTATCGCTACTTGGAGATATTACACTGATTTTGAAAAAGTATATAGCAATGTTGAATCTATTAAAGTTGAGTTAAATATCTTAAATTCATTAATTGGTTCTAGAAACATTGAAAATGAATTTAAACAATTACTTAAAGAATATCCAAAAACTTTAAAAGTTGTCCCTATTTTATTAGCAAAAAGAGAAAAAGAGATTAAGATCACTGATGCTGAAGGAGAATTCTTATTTAACTTTAGTAAACCAAATTATACAATCGAAGAATATACTAAATTTATGAGAGAAACAGGTCTATTTGATTTGTTAGAGAAACATATCATTAATAATTTAGTTGATTATGTAACTGGTGTAGAAGTTGGCATGGATACTAATGGAAGAAAAAATAGAACTGGTGACGCAATGGAAGATTTGGTTGAATCATATTTAATTAAATATGGTTTAGTAAAAGGAGTTTCTTATTTTAAAGAAATGACTAAATCAGAAATCGAAGAGAAATTTAATTTAGATTTAAATTGTATTAGTAATCAAGGTAAAACAGAAAAGAGATTCGATTTTGTTTTATACGTCAATAATCATGTTTATGCATGTGAATGTAATTTTTATGGAAGTAGTGGTTCTAAATTAAATGAAACTGCTAGAAGTTATAAAAACTTAGCAATTGAATCAAAACAAGTAGAAGGATTTAGATTTGTTTGGTTTACTGATGGTATTGGTTGGAATACTGCAAAACATAATCTAGAAGAAACATTTGATGTTTTAGAAACAATTTACAATCTTAAAGATTTAGATGAAGGAGCTTTAGAAAAACTTCTAAACCCTGTAAAAGTATAAAAAAAGTTACATTTATAAAATAAATATAAAAAAAGTTCTTAAAAAAATTTTTAGTAAAAATTCAATTTTTTTACTAATTAAATAATAGGAGGACTTTTTTTATGATATATAACGATGATTGTATTAAAGTAATGAAAACACTACCTTCTAATAAGGTAGATATGGTATTTGCAGACTCACCATATTTCTTGTCTAATGGTGGAATATCTATTCGTAGTGGTAAAGTAGTATCTGTTAATAAAGGTGAATGGGATAAACCTTCTAACTATGAAGATATTAGTAAATTTAATTATGAATGGTTAAATGAATGTTATAGGTTATTAAAGGATGGAGGAACTATTTGGGTAAGTGGCACTCAACATAATATTTTTGATGTCCAAGAACAAATGAAAGAGATTGGATTTAGAATTATTAATATTATTATTTGGCATAAGATTGACCCGCCACCATTAATCTATAAAAATAGATTTAAGTTTTCTTATGAATTTATTATATGGGCTAGTAAAGGAAAAAATAAGACGTTTAATTACAACGAAATATTTAAAGTAAATAATAAGGAAATGCATGATGTATGGAATTTACCAGCGGTTCAAATGCACGAAAAGAAATTTGGTTATCACCCTACTCAAAAGCCTGAATGTTTATTAGAAAGAATTATAATTGCGTCCACCAATGAAAAAGATGTAATACTAGATCCATTTATGGGAAGTGGCACTACAGGGTATGTTGCTAAAATATTAAATAGGAACTTTGTAGGCATTGAAAAAGAAAAAAGGTATTTTGACATTGCTTATAATAGAATAAA
This sequence comes from uncultured Erysipelotrichaceae bacterium, assembly GCA_964442785.1. Classification (GTDB taxonomy): domain Bacteria; phylum Bacillota_I; class Bacilli_A; order RFN20; family DUOF01; genus SIG223. Next base: position 290 of record CAYTZW010000001.1, on the reverse strand, counting down.
ATCCATATAACTTTAATAGAATATAAAAAAGTTATAATTAAATAAGAAAATGTTTCAATGCATAATAATATGGATTTTTTATATGCATCTTCTAATTTTTCAGAAGAAAAAGTAATAAAAAACTTCAACAGACTATTAAATTTAAGTTAATGATTTGAGAAGAAATCCACTTATGGTATAATAATGACAAGTAATTATAAAAACTTAGAAGAAATAAATTGATAATTATTTGCAAGTGTGGTGATTTTTTTGAAGATAGATAATGATATATGTAAAGCAGTTGTAGAAAA